>PBQB01000011.1 GCA_002724895.1 Flavobacteriales bacterium | reverse complement strand
AAGCAGAAGAATTTACACAGTTATAGTTACAAGAACCATCATCTGAATTTGCCATTGCATTGTAATTTAAAGCTAATGGGTCTGTACAACCAGGAATAGTTAAAGAAACCATTTCATCAACTTCAATAGCATCAATTGCCATATCACCAGTAAAAGATGTTCCTCTAGTACCAGTAAATACAATTGTTATATCAACTCCTGCATAAGCAGATAAGTCAATTTGTGCTGGAGTCCAAGCATTTCCTTGATCACCAGACATAGACCAAACTGAAGTTCCATTTACAGAAACATCAAGTGTTCCCATTGATGAACCATACATATGGTAATGGAATCTAAGTGCTGGAGCTGCTAAAGCAGAAATATCTAAACACTCAGAAGTAAGGGTATAAGGACCTCCTGTAGCAGAAGTTTCTATATACATAAAGCTTCCTCCAGTAACATCTCCCGCTTGAGGACCTGTACCTGAAGATGGTGTAGATGTACCACTGTACCATCCAACATAAGAACCTGTTCCTATATTTGCAGTTGTCCATGTTCCCATTCCTGCGTCAAAGTTTTCAGCATATGGTGCTGCTGTACAAGAATATTGACATGAACCGTCATCACATCCTGCACTAGCAACATAATTATTTGCTGTAGAATCTGTACAACCAGGATAAGTACAAGAACCATCATCCATTGTAGCTAATGCATCATAGTTACAACCCAATGTNTCTGTACATCCCATTACATATTGACAAGAACCATCATCGATAGTTACTGTAGAATCATAGTTTGTAGCAATAGGGTCTGTACAACCTGCTGCAGGCATTTCATCTACTGATAAATCATCAACTAAAAGATCATTATAAAAATCAGAAGATAAACCACTACTTTCAGCTCTAAATCTTAGAGAAACAGTTCCTGCAACATCTGCGCCTGCAAGGTCAACTAATTTAGTTTCCCATCCAGAAGTAAATTGATCAAATGTTCCTATCACATTCCATGCAGAACCGTCAAACGCTTCTACATACATTGTATTAGCTGTAGCAAGTGTATATGTTCCTGCATCACTAAAATATGCAAATGTCATTGCTGGTGAAGATAATCCTGATACATCAACATCTTCAACTTGCATCACAACTCCTACATCAGTAGAAGAAAAGTCAATCCAAGCGTAAGTTCCTGATGCTCTTCCATTATTTGCAGCATGATATCCCGGTGTACCAATAAATCTCCAACCATCTCCCGATGTTGCACTTATTGACCAACTTGCTGGACAAGTACCTGCAGGAAGTACTCCAGCAGAAAAGTCCTCAGAATATGGTGCAACAGCTAAACATGAAGGATATGTACAAGAACCATCATCTTGAGTAGCTGATGGATCATAGTTTGTAGCTAATGGGTCTGTACAACCTAATACATAAGTACATGAACCATCATCAACGTTAGCAGATGGATCATAGTTCGAAGCTATTGGATCTGTACAACCATTAACAAAACCTCCATAAGCCATTGATGTTGTATGACAACCTGAAGCTGTAGCACACGAATTATCAACTCCCCAGTGTACATAATATGTTCCTGCTCCTAATGACGTGAATGTAAGTGGTGCCGAACCTTCTGCTACTATATTACCACATGTTGACCCTTCGTATACTGTAATCCATCCTGGATTAGCATTTACACCAGTAACATTAAGTCCATATACTGTAGCTGCTGCAACAGATGATATAGTACTGTACTCTGATAAATAATTACATGATGATATTTGTACAACTCCACTTGTTGGAGCAATAGCTGAACCATAAGAAGAAGAATTACAACATTGTACTAAATATGAGCAAGAACCATCATCAACAGTTGCTGATGCATTGTAATTAGATGCTAATGGATCTGTACATCCAGGAATAGGATACACACACGATCCATCATCAACAGTAGCTGTTGCGTCATAGTTTGTAGCTAATGGGTCTGTACAACCAGAAACTGGTGNNGNANTNCCAANACANGNTGAAGCTACTCCNTTCAANCTTAAAGCATCAAATTCNACANCTCCNNNTGAAAATTGGAANTTNACTGNTCTATCAAANNNAACNNCNGCTACTGTNANANTATTTGNACCAAGNGTNANTGCTNNTGCANNNCCANNGAACCAGTTNCCATTNGCTGTNGTTTTNNNNACTCTNTAGTTTGCACCACCTGAAGGTAACGTTGTTACATTCATACTAAACGTTTGAGCTCCTTGACTAGCCGCTCCATCAGCAACAGTTGTTGCTACAAGAACATGAGTCCAAGTTGCATTAGGACCAGCAACAAAATCACCACAAGCACTTATTAATGATGTAGGTGAAGTAGGCGCTGGAGCAATACAAGTTGAAGCTACTCCATTCAAACTTAGAGCATCAAATTCTACAGCTCCATTTGAAAATTGGAACTTTACTGCTCTGTCAAAACCTACTGCCGCTACTGTTATACTGTTTAAGCCAAGCGTCAATGCTTGTGCAGGGCCAAAGAAAGAACTTCCGTTAGCTGTAGTTTTAAAAACTCTAACGTTCGCACCACCTGATGGTAGTGTTGTTACATTCATGGTGAACGTTTGAGCTCCTTGACTAGCGGCTCCATCAGCAACAGTTGTTGCTACAAGTACATTGGTCCAAGTTGCATTAGGACCGGCAACGAAGTCGCCACATGCGCTTATTAAAGATGTAGTTTGAGCAAACACATTGAACGAACTAACTGTAAATACAGCTAGTAGTAAAAGTGTTTTAATTTTTTTTAATAGTTGTCCCGAAGGGGAACAATCATTAGTCGAGATTAAATTCATAATACATTTTTTTGGTTAGTAAAATTTTTTGTTAATAAATAGTTAATATTAATATGTAAAAAGCTATTATTTTTTTGAATAATAGCTTTAGTACCGAAAATAATATACACGAAAAAAACGCACCAACAAAGACACGAATTCAGAACAGGATTAACCTGGTAAAAATAATTTTTCGCCATATTTTTTTTGTTTTTTGTCGTAAAACAAGTGCCCAAANTTAANAAAAATAAAATAAAAATCATAATAAATTAAGTAAAACTTAACACAATATTAATAAGTACTGTCAACATCTAATAATTTAGAATTTATTTTTTAATACGTAATTATATTCTATTAAGTTTCTAAAATTTTAGAGAAATAAAAGAATGAAATTATTTTGTTTAGTTGAAAGACTTTAAAACAAACAAAAGAAGATGATTTACGTATATTTGCATTAATGAACTTATTTAGACATATATTAACTTTATATATTTTTTTAATATTAAAAGTAGGTTTTACACAAAACCCAACAAATCTAAATGTTAACAACATATCATCCTCTTCAGCAATACTATCATGGGATAATGGGTCATGCCTTGATTTAAAATTAAGAATTAAAAAAGATATACAAAATAATTGGCAAGACTCAATTACTTTTGGAATTACAAATATTGGCACAAGTGAATCTCATTTAGTATCTTTTCTTGATGATAACACCACATATAATTGGCAAGTATTTTGTAATAACCAATGGATTGATGGTCCCAATTTTATAACTTTATGTAATAAAAACGTCACACAAACAATATCCGCATTCAATCCCGATCCAATTTTTGGATATATGCAATTTTCTTACGACACACTAACTATTGTAAATACTGCTAACTGTGATATTAATATAAGACCCGAGTTTATAATTTCACATGCTGATTCTAATATTGAAATTGGAGATTTTACTATTGAATGGTACAACCCTTTCATTGGCAATTGGCCTAATATTCCATACTCCGTTGATAATAACGGAAATGCATTTGGCTTTTGGAGTACATCTGCAACTGACACTACTGGAATCAACCTTTCTGTAGGTACAACTCAGCAAATGATTATAAGAGTTAGATTTATGAACCCTAACAATAATCCAAACTCAACACCAACTCCTTTTGGAACATACACTGCAGTTTGGAAAACCTATGAAGTTGACCAGGCAGGAAACATAATTCAAACATTAGCTCCTGAAGATAGTGTTTCTCTTAGTCTGATTAATTGTAGTTTATTTTCAACAAGTACATCATTTTCTGATATTACATGCTTTGGTTTAAACAACGGGAGTGCTAGCATTAATTCAATAGCTTTTGGAAGTGGAAACTACAGTTACTCTTGGAGTAATGGAGAAACTACAAGCTCAATAGATAATCTGTCAGCTGGCAACTATTTCTGTAATATTGTAGATCTTAATTATAATTGTGCGGAATCGATTAATTTTACAATTTCAGAACCAAGTAATCTAACTTCAAACTTTACTACCACTGATGTTAGTTGTTATGATGCGGATGATGGAGCTGCTAGTGTTAATTTTTTTGGAGGAACCCCAGGATCTTTAACAGGAGATACTATAAATTATATTTTGGGGTGGGATACTTTATTATATTATCTTCCTACTCCTTTAACTGTATTTAATACACCTATTGGTGTGCCAGCTGGAATATATCCCTATTCAGTTACAGATCAAAATGGCTGTGTACATAGAGATACAATTAATATTTATCAACCTCAAGAATTATCTGCAACATTTTCACTTAGCAACTTTAATGGTTATAATATTGATTGTTTTAACAATAATACTGGTAGCATTTCAATTCAAATTTCTGGAGGTACTGCTCCTTATCTTAATTATTTAAATAATAATCTAACTAACAATGTTATTAANAATCTTAGTTCTAGCATATATATTGATTCAATTATTGATCACAATGGTTGTACATTTATTGATACTATTATTTTAACACAGCCCGATTCTCTGTCAATTGACTTTACTTTTTCCTCTATTAGTTGTTATGGACAATGCGATGGTACAATAAACTCTATAATTACTAGTCCAGGAAGTATTGGTCCCCCAAATAATCCTAATGGAAATTATCTTTTTCAATGGGGACATCTATCTAATTTGAATATACCTGTTGCTTATAATGTTTGTGGGGAAACTCAATATACATTAACAGTTACTGATTACAATAATTGTTCAGTTACAAAAAGCTTTACAACTGTTCAACCTGACAGCATACACTATAGTATTGATTCTTTAATTAATGTTTCTACTTATGGAGGTAATGATGGATTAATAAATATTTCTACTTATGGAGGAAGCGGTTCTCTTTCTACAAATTGGAGTGCACAAAATAATTTTACATCAAATAATAATAATATATCCTCACTTTTTTCAGATGTTTACTACTTAACAATTTCAGATTTAAACGGATGTAGTATAAATGATTCGATATCTATTTCTCAACCATCTTCATTAAGTATTACGATTTCAAATAATTCTAATATTAGTTGCCATGGCTTNTGTNATGGCTTTATTGATATTTTTCCAGATGGTGGAGATTCAACATATACTTTTTTATGGACTGGACCAAACGGATTCACTTCAACNAATGAAGATATTACTGGACTTTGTTATGGAGCTTATATTATCGCACTTTCAGATACTACAACAACAATTTATGATACAATATTTATAAGCGAACCTTTAGAACTATTTTCGTTTATTTCTGCAGACAGCTTAATATGTAATGGCGATTCCACATTAGCAACTATACTNGTNTATGGAGGAACNTCNCCATTTCAATATANATGGTCTGATGGAGGNACAAACTACAATAACTATATTAACTTTGGAAATAATATTGTTGAAATAGTTGATGCCAACGGTTGTTATATGATCGATTCAATTGTAATAAACAATCCTGANCCTATAATTTTACAAACAACTTCTTCTAACATTTCATGCTTTGGACTCCAAGATGGAGTTGTTTCTATAAATGTAAGTTCTGGTGGGACCCAACCATTTAACTATTCATCTAACAATGGAGTTAATTTCCAAATATCAAATACATTTTTTAATGTGGATGCTGGAAACAATAATTTTATAGTTATTGACTCCAATTCATGCTCAGCTAGCATTAACGTTTTAATTAACGAGCCAGATTCANTNTANAATAATATTTTTAAAACTGATGTTTCTTGCTATTCTTTGTGTGATGGGTCAGCTATTGTAACAACTTTTGGTGGTACCCCTCCTTACACAACAAATTGGNGCAATGCTAACAATATGTCCTTATGTGCTGGATATTATAATATTATTGTTTCAGACTCCAATGGATGCATAATCGCTGATAATTTGGTTATTAATGAACCTAACCCAATCATTATAAATATTACTCAAAATGGGAGCTTTTTACAAGTGAGTAGTGGATATAGCAATTATCAATGGTATGACAGTAACAATAANCCTATAAGCGGAGCTAATTCAAATATATTTTACCCAAATATTAATGGAATTTATTTTGTTGAAGTTATTGACTCTAATGGTTGTTCATCTAATTCAACAGAATTTTTATTCTCATTTAATAGTTATATAAATATTAATAGCAAAATTAAAATATATCCAAATCCTACAAGTGGGCAAATAAATATTAATCATAACAAAGGTTTTTTTAAAATTAAAATACTTAATAGCTTGGGACAAACTATTTTTAATGATAGTAATTCTTTAATAAAAAATAATGGCATTTCATATGACTTTTCTTCTTTAAAGAAAGGTATTTATCATCTCAAATTTGAAACAAAAGATGAGATATTTATGCAAAGTATAATACTTCAATAATTTTTCATAATTTGCGGACTTAAATTAAACATACAAATTTAACAATGAAAAAGATCATCATCACACTATTAGCAATATCCTTTATAGGCTCTAATACATTGTTATCATTTCCTTTTGAAACTAATAATACAGAAAACTTAACAGCATTTGACTGGAAACCAATTTCTGATGTAGATAAAATATTAACATTTGTTAAAGAGAAAGATATTACAAAAAGAACAAAAGATCAAACAAAAAGAGGAAATATACATTATAATAATGCTATTGACTTAATGAATAAAAATGAATATGCATCAGCTCTAAATGAATTTAAAGCTGCTATGAAAAGATATAAAAGAGCTAAATTAAATGATGATGCTTTGAATTACATAAGAGTAAACATGGCACTTTGTCATGCTAATCTTGGCACAAAAGAGGCTCGAGCAGAAAGCGACAGACTTCTAAAGATTACAACATCTAAAATTTATAATGATTTAAATTGGTCTTACAACATAGCTATAGCAAAATATTTTACAGAAGATCCAAAAAATCAATTAGAAGCAACCAAATTACTAAGTAACATAATACGAAAAAATCAATTTTATTTCCAAGCGTATGTAACATTAGAAGGAATTTACAGAAAATCAGGTAATGATGAAGATGCAGATAAAGTTTTAGATCGTTTAGAAACCGCAAAAAATAAGTTGATTGAAAAAAAAGAAAAAAAGAATAAAAAAGAAAAAACAACTAAAGATAAAGAATCAAAAAAAATTATTGTTTTACCTAAAGGAATAAAGCCGGATGTCTCTAACCTTAAAATAGTTACGAATAATAATCTTCTTGAGTTCAATAAAATTGAAAAAATTGAAGATAAAGAAATGGATAAGGTTCAAGAAGGAATTGCTGAATACACACTAGGAGTTAATGCTTTAGAAAATAGATCTTTTAAAGCTGCACAAACACATCTTAAAAACACTGAAAAAAAAATAAAAAGAGTTGTTCCAGATGATGGACTTTCGTATGTAAGAGGAAATCTTGCAATAGCTTATTTAGCAACAGGACAAAAGCGAGGAGCAGGACAAGCTAAAAGATATATACGTAACTTAACTTCTAAAATATATAAAACACACAGGTGGACATATAATCTCGCTGTTGCCTATTATGCATATACAGATCTTACTGTTAGGATAGATAGAAGAACAGGTAAAAGAAAAGAATCATTAACAGTAAAAGAATATACAAAAGAAGCAATTAAACTATTCAATTCATCTATAAAAAAAGATAAATTGTATTTACCTGCATACCAAAATCTAATATATATTTATAGAGAACAAAATGAAGAAAAAAAAGCTCAGAAGATATATGAAGATTATATTAAAGCAAGAAATAAGCTTGTCACATCATTTAGTAAAGAAGAACAAATAGAGCAAGGAAATCAACCATGCCTATTTAGAGTTAATCTTGGTGTATTTGGAGAATTTGATACACCTGTCTCATTATTTGAAAAACAAAATGTTGTCGCTATTCCAATCGATGAAAAAAGGACAGCATATGTTACCGGTATTTTTTATCAACTAGAAGAAGCACGCTTATATGAAGAGAAGTTAAAAGAGCAAGGATATACCAAAGCAAATATTATTGCATTCAAATGTGAAGAAATGGAAGAGTTAGAAGAATTCTAGTAATCTCTATGTATTTGAAAGGGAAATGTTCTAAAACCAAAAGAAAAGCATAAATCTTCTGAACTAAAATTACTAGACTTTTTAAATCTATAAAAAATTGAGCTAAAAAGATCTATATTATTTATTGAATAAATTAATTCAGGTTGAATTGAATATATTGTAGTTAGGACTCCCTGTCCATTAAAGTTTCCATATGAATACTGCCCACCAGTGGACGCATCAAAGTCAGATAAAAAAATATTTTGTCCAAAATGGCTACTAATTGAATCAAGACCAACTTCAGTTCTAAAAAATTTTAAATTTAATTTTATTAAATTATAATTAAATTTTAAAACAGAAATTACTTCTTTGAAATTTGCACCCAATGGATGAGCAAGAGCTTCATTCATATGTGAATAATTTTGCAAGACGGTTCTATGACCATATGTATATGGTTGTACATGATTATATTCGATTAGTATTTTAATTTTATCATTCAATTTTGTTTTTGCACCTATTTGATATGCAATTTTATTTTGAAAAAATCCTGAACTATAATTTGCATCTTGATCTTTTCTCCTTGAGATATTAACATCATCAATTAATAATTGTGAATATATATTTGCATCTTTATTTTGATTAAGTAACAAATTAAAATTTAAACCCATTAATGCATTTCCTTTATTTGACTGCATAGAAAACTCAACTGGTCTATAAAAAATGATTGGATTCATATACGCAAATTCAAACCCCTTATTTGAATTAATTGATTTAGATTGCCACAAAATCGCTTCAAAAAAGCCAAGTGATATATAGTTATTAAAAGCAATATCTAAATAATGAATTGTAGCATGTTTTTTTCTTCCATAATCAATCATATCATGATTAATGAATGTAGTAAATAAATTATAGTATTGGATTTTACCAAATTTCGTGCTAATTTTAAAATAAGTGTAAGGGCTATTATTCTTAGACAATAACAGAGAATGATATCCACTACCAATAAAATGTTTTCCTTTACCAAAATCAAACTCAATATTGCGGTTATACTGATAAGTAAAATATAACTGATTCATATTTTTACTTGGACCAAAACCTGGAAATATAGAAAGAGAATCAATATATTGTCTATTAATATTTTCAAAGTCTCCTGCGTATATCTCTGTGTTCAAAACAAAATTTAACTTGTTTGCATACTTGATATGTAAACCAAGTCCATATAAATGGCTAAAAAAAAATTCTTTTTCACTAAAACTAGAAAAAGACGCCATCTTTTTATTTGAAGATATATTATATTTTTTATTTAAAAAAGTAAAATTATTGCTATTAAATTCATTCAAATTTACATTTGAATTAGAATAAAAACTTGAAGTTTGCCCACTCAGAAAAAAAGAAATAAAAATCAAAGAAAATGATATATTAAAATGCTTTTTCATCTCCTTTTATAGCATTTCTTATTGTTAGAAAAATAATATTAATATCCAATATTAAGGACCAATTTTCAATATACCAAACATCTAACCTTACTCGCCCTTCCATATCTTTTAATTTTCTAGTTTCCCCTCTAAATCCTCTCACTTGTGCTAATCCAGTAATTCCTGGCTTAACTAATTGTCTAACCATATATTTTTTAATCAATTTAGAATATTCTTCAGTATGAAAAAGCATATGTGGTCTAGGTCCGACAATACTCATCTCACCAAAAAATACATTTATAAATTGAGGGAATTCATCTAAAGATGTTCTTCTCATAAATGCTCCAATACTGGTAATACGACTATCTCCTTTAGTTGCTTGCTTAGAATCAGCATCTAATGATTGAGTCATAGATCGAAACTTATAACAATTGAACACTATATTATCAATGCCTGAGCGTTCCTGTTTAAATAAAACTGGTCCTTTAGAAGTTGATTTAATGATAAATGCTAATATTGGGAATAACCAACTTAAGATAAATATTATAACTATAGCCGAAAAAATTATATCAAATAAACGTTTTAAAAATTTATTAATAAAATCAGTTAATGGCTCATCTCTTAATGTAATTACTGGTAAATCATTTAAAAAGTCAATATTAACCTTTTTAAACAAAAAGCCTCTAAAGTCTGGAATAATTCTAAATCTAATTAAATTCTTGTCACAAAAATCTATAATATTCTTAATCTTTTTTGTGTAAGTTAATGGCATTGTATAATATATTTCATCAATTGAATTTTCTAAAACAAATTGTTTGTAATTTTCAAGTTTATCATAAACAACATTATTCATATTTCTATGCGCTGTTTCATCAACTGAAAATATACCTTTAACACGTACTCCAATCGCAATATCAGATGTGAAATAGTTAAACAATTGTTTTGATAAATCTCCTGATCCTAAAATAACAACTCTCTTATAATTATATCCTGACCTCCTATAATAATGTATTGATTTTACTGCTATATATCTCCAAAAAATAATAAATAAAAAAATAAATAAATATGTTGTATATAATTGCTCTCTAGAAAACTCCGACGCCTTCAAAGAAAACAAAATACTTCCAATTATAACTGCATTAAAAACAAAAGCCTTTAACAAATTGTATACAATTTTATCAAATCTTTTTAATTGTTTTAGTTTATAAATATCAAGCATTAAAGCAACAAGGATCCAAACAGAATTAAAAATAAAAAATAAAAATCTATATTTATCTGAAAAGTCAAAAGTTGAGAATTTAATGTAATACGTTAATAAAAACGAAATATTTATAAATAGAACATCGCCTACAAAATGAATGAACCAGAAATATCTAGAATAACCCTTCATGATTCAATATTTTTTTTTACCCTACAAAGATAAAAAACAAAAAATAATCTAAGTGCTTGAATATATCTTTTAACATATAATTTTGGATTTTGTACTACTCTAGCTAACCAACCAAGGTATAATGAATCAGCCCAAATCGGAACTCTTGCTTGCTTACCAGTTTCAAATGCTATAGCTGCACCTGTACAAACTATTCCAACATCATATGATAATTTTTTTTTGATATAATGTCCTAAGCACTCTTGAACTCCACCAGCAATATTGATTAAAATATACGAGGGTTTTTTATCAATATTCTCTAAAATATTTAGTAAGTTTTCATCTTCTACCAAATCACTATTAAAATTTGGAGCAACATAATGATTAGTTATTTTAATTTTTATACCTAATTTTACTAGTAATTCATTATTACTTGCTTTTTCATCATCCGAAGGATCAATAGAAAACAAAACATAATCATTTCTTAAAACTTGTTCTTTTAAAAAGCCTCTTAGAAACTTAGGACCAGACATCTTTTGTATTTTTTTTTGATAAAATAATAAATATAATATTATCATTAAGCTACTATCTGGTATTGCAAAATCAGCTGCTTGAAGTGCTTTTCTATACTGATGATTTTTATCAATTTTTGAAAGACCAGGTCCTGAAGGAGCCACCATAAACGCCTTATTTTTAAGCATATTAATTGCTTGAACATAATTGCCATCTATAAAATTAATATTATAAAAATTATACATCTATATTACTTATACTAAAAATCAACAATAATCAAAAAATTTAATTTTTAACAAATCTATTTCTATCAATTTTTTTGAAAATTTTTTTTACTTGATTTTCATTAATCGAAAGACCACAAAATTCATATAATTTTTTAATTTCATTATCATTCTTATAAAATTCCTCAAAATTAAAGCTACAAAAATTCTCTTTGTATTTTTTTTTCAAAAATAATTTATTCTTTCTACTCATTTCATAAACAATTGAATGATAGAATCTCAATCCATTTTTATTAATAATTTTTAAAAATCCTTTAATTTTTGGCCCAAAAGGTAAAATTCCTAAAAAATTTCTATAATAAAATGATTTAAATAAAAAAACAATAAAATAAATAATGTCAGAAAAATATAACTGTTTAAAAATAGACATAGTTTTTGAGGAATATTCTAAACCTGTATCATTATACTTATGAAAGTATTTTTTAAAAATAATTGAAAATTTAAATGAATCTTTTTTACATGATCTTATGTAGTTTGAATTTATACAATCTATTTTATTTCTTTCTAAAAAAACAATTTTAGCATTTGGAAATGTTTTATAAACTAGTTTAGCCCTAACACAATTAATTGGAGATTTTTCAACTAAAATTTTCCCATTAGCATACTCATAAAATCTTGATCTGATTCTATTTATTATTTTTAATGATATATTATATTCATCATCATTAAAATAATTAAAATTATCAGTTCTCCACAAAATATGTGGTTCAATTAAAACCTTAACTAGTTTACTTTGGCCTAAAATATTAGCAACAAGCGTAGTACCTGATCTTGGCATCCCAACAATTATTATCATTCAATAAATATTTTTTTAAAAAAATTAAACACTTTTTCTTGGCAATAATTTTGTAAAAAAGAATTTCGCGCATTACTTGCAAACTCTTTCCAAACATTAAATTCATTAAGCTTAATAATACAATCTGCAATTTGTTTAGGACTTTGCTCGTCTACAATGAATCCATTAGAACCATTTAAAATAATTTCAGCAATTGCAGCGTGATTAGTCCCAATTACGGGAGTCGCTGAGTTTAATGCTTCAATTATTGAAATTGGAAAGGCTTCAATTTTATAATATGAAGGTAACAAAACAATATCAGCTATTGATAAATAATGTTTAATTGTCATTTGATTACTGATAGTACCCTTTATTTTAATTTGAAAGTTTTTCTTTAAATCATCTTCAAAATAATTCTCAACATAAATTCTATCATTTTTATTTCTCCATGTTCCGATTAAGTATAGATTTATTTTATTTTCAAGATTTAAATATTTTAAACTCTTGACAACATCTAAGTATCCTTTTTCTTTTATCATATTACCTAAAAAAACTAAATTTAATTCTTTTCTAACACTTCTTTTTTTTATTTTATTTTCAATTTCATTATCTGTAAAAAAAACTTTTTCTGAAATAGAATTAGGAACAATTTCTATTCTTTCTTTTTCTAAAAGATGAGAAATTTTAATAAGCTTCTTGCTTAAAAAAATAAATTTATCTGTCATTCTTAAAATTTTCATTAAACAATACCTATTACCTTCATCACCATAATTTCCTGAATGAATATGTGCCACAATTTTAATTTTTGGAGCAAAAGATCTAACTACAATTAAATATACATAATCTCTTATGATACCAATTTTTGAAGAAGAGTAAACTAAATAAATAATTTTAGGCTTGAACAATAACAGAGTGTAAATCAATTTAAAAATATTAATTAATGTATTAATTAATACTATAATACTAAATGTTCCAGAATCTCTATTTAATATTGATTTATTACCCGTATTTATTTTTTTTATATCAAAGTTTTCTTTTAACTTTTTAAAATAAAAATAATTCGAAAGAGTTTGTCCAGTATTTGGAGGTGGAAAGGAAGAAAAAAATAAAATCTTCATGAAAAGGTTATGATTTAATTGTTTTTTTTACTTTAGAAACTGGAGCTATTACAGTACTATTTTCACTTATATTTTGATTGATTAAAAAAGAGTTTGATCCTATGGTAACATTATTTCCAATACTACATTTACCTAAAATTGTTGTACCACAACCAATCATAACATTATTTCCAATAATTATTTTGGTCTTGTTTTTTTCTTTAAGATTTGAAACTCCTAAAGTAACATTGTGAAATAAAGTTATATCATTTCCAAGAGTTGCCTTTTCTGTAATAAACACATTGTTGAATCCATGGGGAATTATTAAACCATAACCAATAAAAATATTGCCTGGCAAACTTCTTGATTGAGAAACAAAATCTAAAAAATAAGAAAGTATCTTTGCAAAAAACAAACCAATTTTGTTTGCATTGATATAAACAAAATAAAACTTTATTCTGTAACTAACAATTGCAATTTGTCTTTTCCATCCTTCAGAATTTATTTTTAGTTCTCTTTGAAGCTCCTTTAAAAAGAAAAAATTAGATTTCATACTCATGAATTTTATATTTTTCAAAAATATTCTTAGCAAACTGCATATCATTATTATTGAAATAAGATAAGTATTGATTTATCTCACCTGATCTGACAAATTGAAAATTCTTATTCACATTTTTAAATGTTTGTAGTTTTTTTTCTTTAATTTCAATTTTAGAAATAAACTCAGCACTTGATTGTTCAACTGCTTTTTTAAATTTATTTTTTTCTATTTCAATCTTAAAATAATTATTAATACGCATAAATTGTTTATTCTCATCTGATTTTAGATTCTCATATTTAATTAGCATAACTGATTTATCTTTCCAAGACAAATAATGTTTACACCAAGCTTCTAAACCATACTTATTATTTCTAATGAAATCTGAAAAACTACCTTTAAAGCTACTATTCGTTTTATTTTTTTCAAAATTATAATAAGAAACCATAACGTCTAAAGGATGCCTAATTAACAAGATAGCTTTAAAATTTGGAATAAAAAAAGATTTTTTTATATGTGTTTTAACTACTCTAGGTATTTTAGTATAATTCCATTTTTTATTTAATTTTGAATTACCTAGTTCAGGCAAATAAAAATTTAAATTAAAGAACGATATTTCTTTCTCTAATGAATATTTCTGAATAATTAAATTAAAAAAATAGAATCTAACCCATGTATTACCTGATTTTGGAAAGGAAACTAACAAAACATCATTTTTAGAAATAAATAATAAACCTATTAGATATTTAAAAAATCTATTAATAAATCTAACTAATCGCATAACCATGTAATATTATGAATTGAATTAATATCAACTAATTCCTCTTTTATTAAAAATTTCTTTAATCTAAGATTATGTGGCTTATAAAATTTACTTAAAATTATTCTTGTCTCTAACTCATCTGGGGATATTTTCTTAGATAAATTCATAAAATAAAACATATTATGTAGCAGCTGTAAACCCTTCACTAAAATTTTATTACTACTATACTTTCTTTCCAGATTTAATAAAATTCTATTTCTACTATTTAATTTAGGCATAATATTGTAAAAAAACGGTTTTTTTTCAGCTCTTATATTTAAAAAATCATACAATGAATGCAATACTTTTTTTTGATCTATCTTGATATGATCATAAAAGATTATCTTAAATTGATTTGGATGAAAATATTCTAAATAGTTAAATATTTGTTTTTCATA
>PBQB01000010.1 GCA_002724895.1 Flavobacteriales bacterium | reverse complement strand
CTGTTCTTCCTTTTAATTGAAAATTATTTTTACTTCCGTTTTCAGATAAGTTATAATTGGATTCTTTTGTTTGATTAGAATTATTATTTTGACCTATAAAATTATCTTGTTCTAATTTATTTTTTTTATTGTTAGTTTTTTTGCCTTTGTATAAGGCTTTAGAGTTGATTTTATTTTTTTTATCATCCTCAATTTTATCTTCTTCTTTTTTTTTCTCTTTTTTTGTAGTATTATTTGTTATAATATTTTCTTGAGTTATAATTTCTTTCTCATTATTTTCTATTGATTTAACTATATTTTTTTCATTATTTATGTTCTTAATATTTTCTTTATTCGAATTTTTACTAATATTTTCATTGTTATTTTTTATTCCAAAGTCAATATTGATTCCTTCTTCTGCAGGAGGAGGATCTTGATAAGAAAGACCTAAATAAAAAAAAATTAACAATAATAAAAGATGAAATAATGTTGTTCCGAAAGCACCTACTAATTTTTCTTTTTGATTAAAAAAAGTCATTATTTAGGTTTAGTAGCTAGAACTATTTTATATTTATTTCGATAGGCAATATCCATTATTTTAACTACATGTTTAATAGGTACATTTTTATCAGTATGAAGAATTATAGCTGGTTGCATATCATTTTTAATTAACGACTTAAGTTCATTCTCAATTAAGGTTTCTTTAATTTTTTTATTGTTTAAATAATATTCAATTTCTGGAGTAATTGAGATTGATATAGTTTGTTTTTCTAATGTTTTGGCACTACTATTAGGAAGAAGAAGTTTTAGTGCATTAGGACTTACTAGAGTAGATGTTAACATAAAAAAAATAAGTAACAAAAAAACGATATCTGTCATTGATGACATATTAAAGTTAGCACTTACTTTATTTTTACTTCGTAAAGCCATAATTATTATTCATTAATATGTAATAAATCTAAAAATTCTGTTGTTTTTGCTTCTAGCATAAATACAACTTTATCAACTTTAGAAACTAAGAAATTATATGCTATATAAGCAATAATTCCAACAATTAAACCAGCTACAGTCGTTGTCATTGCAGTGTAAATTCCTTTACTTAATAGTTCAACATCAATGTTTCCTCCTGCATTAGCCATTTCATGAAAAGCTACAATCATGCCAATAACTGTTCCTAAAAAGCCAATCATTGGTGCTGCACCAGCAATTGTTGCAAGATTAGCAAGATTATTTTCCATTTTGTAAATTTCTAATTTTCCTTGATTTTCAATTGCAGAAGAAATATCTGTCATAGGTTTGTCAATTCTATTAACTCCTTTTTCAATCATTCTTGAAATAGGACTATTTGTATTTTTACATAATGTTTTTGCCGCTTCAATATCCTTCGATTCAACAAAATTCTGAATTGTTTTTAGAAAGTTTTCATCTTCTTTGCTGGCTTTTTGTATTGCAGAATATCTTTCAAAAAGAATAAAAACTGCCACAATTGATAGTAATGCGAGTAAACTCATGATAATTACCCCACCAGTTCCTCCGGAACTAATTAACTCAAGAATTGATATTGATTTATTGATAGGTGTTGCTAAGATTGAATCATTCATATTTTTATAAACTATTAAAAATTAATATTTATTGTATTAAAATGTAAGTAATTGCACCTGCAACATAACCCATCAAAGCAAGAAGAGAGATATTTTTTAGATACCATATAAAATCTATTTTTAATATTCCCATCACAGCCACACCTGCAGCAGAACCAATAATTAGAACAGAACCACCTGTACCAGCGCAGTAAGCTAAAAATTCCCAAAACATTCCATCTACTGCATAAAATCCTATTTCTTGAATAGGATACATTCCCATTGCTCCAGCAACTAATGGAACATTATCTACAATTGAAGACAATAATCCAATAATTATATTAATTACATAAATACCTTCAGCGGTTTGGCCATTAAATGTTTTATCTAACCATGATGCAACAATATCTAATTGCCCTGCAGATTGCAATGAAGCTACTGCTAAAAGAATACCTAAAAAGAAAAATATTGTTGGAGTATCTACTTTTTTTAATACTCCAATTACTGATAATTCAGATTTTTCTTCATGATTTTTACTTCTGTGAACAATTTCTGTCACTAACCATAGAATTCCCAATGACAAAAGCATTCCTACATAAGGGGGTAGGTGTGTTATAGTTTTAAATATGGGAACAAATAACAAGCCGCAAACACCTAAATAAAAAATTAAATTTCTTTCAAATTCAGTAGTTGGATTTTTTTTGTGTTCTTTAAGTTCAGTGGGTTCAGGTCTAGTTATGTCTCCTTTTAGCTTTAAACTGAGATAAATTAATGGAACAATAGCACATACAATTGATGGAATAATAACTGATACTACAATATTACCTGCGCTAACTTGTCCTCCAATCCATAACATAATTGTTGTTACATCGCCAATTGGAGACCATGCTCCTCCAGCATTGGCTGAAAGAATAATCATACCTGCAAACATCCATAAATCTTTTTTCCCTTTTATAATTTTTGGTAGTAAAGCTGCCATGACAATTGCGGTTGTCAGGTTATCTAAAACTGCAGAGAAGAAAAATGTTATAATAGATAGTATCCAAAGTAATTTTATTCTATTGTTTGTGGTGATTTTATTAGTAATAATAGTAAAACCTTGGTGAGCATCTACTAGCTCAACAATAGTCATTGCCCCAAGTAAAAAGAATAAAATTTCAGCGATATCTATGAGATGATGAGACAACTCATATTTGAGGAAATTTAACTCGGTAATTTCTTTTCCAGGAAATTTAACTTTGTACCATTCTTGAAAAACGGCAAACTTATTTGCAACGATTTCAAAATTAACTATATCAATTATTCCTAAAGCTAAAAGAGCCCATCCTAATCCACCAATTATTAAAGCGCTTGCTGCCTTGTCAACTTTGATTGGGTGTTCTAGTGCTATTGCTGCGTATCCTAATACGAATACAATTATCATTAGTGTTATCATAGTTATTTAAAATTTATTTTTGCAAATATACTGTTGTAGAGGGGAAAGCAAAGTCAGAATTATGTTTTTTTATAATTTTCATTATTTCATAATTAATATCTTGCCTAACATCAATTAAGTCATCCCATCTTGGGCTATTTACAAAATAAATAATTAGAATATCTAAAGAGCTATTTCCAAACTCTTGAAAACGAACTTTACCATCTTGGTTTGTTTGCGGGTGTTTATCAATCATTACTTGTATATCATTTACAATATCTTTTATTTGTTCAATAGATGTATTGTATGTTATTCCGATATTAAATTTGACTCTTCTGACAGGTCTTTCACCTAAATTATCTAATTCTGCATCAACCATTCTTTTATTTGGTAAAGTAACTAGACTTTTATCAAATGTTCTTATTCTTGTGCTTCTGAATCCTACTTTTTCAACTCTTCCAGTAATAGAACCAACAGTAACGGTATCTCCAACAGTAAATGGTCTATCAAAGAAAATTGTAAATGAGCCTAATAAATTCTCTAAACTTTCCTTAGAAGCCATGGCAATTGCAATTCCACCTATTCCCAGCCCTGTTGCAAGAGCTGTTACATTTATATCAAAAATATTGCCAAGTATAATAAATAAAGTAAAAATATATGTGAGAATTTTGGCAATATCAATTATGAATGGGATTAACTGGTCATCCATTTTGTTTTCAGTCTTTTCTGCTTTTTTAACAAGTATCAATTTAATATATTCTATTATTTTAATTATTATCCAAGAAATTGTTAAGATGAAAACAAAAGCAAAACTTTTGTTTATAATTAATCTGAGACCGAATTCGTTTTTTGGTGCTAGGTTCCAAGATTGCGGAAATTCAATATTGGTAAATCCAAAATATATGAACGATAACATAATACATATACTAATGGGTTTTGTAACTAAATTGTCAAATTTTTCAATACCAACTTCAGTATTTTTTTTAATTATTAATCTAAATATAAGATGACTTAAATACTGTGATATAAGTTTTTTAAATAGTAATCCTAAAACAATTGCTAAAATTAAAAAAAAATAATCTGCTAAAGTATTGTTAAAATATTCGTGTGAAAGAAATTGTATATCCATTTTAAATTTTTTATGCTAACTCTTTAAGTGCAATTTCAAGAGCAGTTTTTGAAATGTTTTTTTTACTTTTATTTTGTTTATATATTTTATAAACAGCATTTTCAATTGTTTTAGAAACAGCATTAAAAATATATGTGTCTTCTATTTTACAATCTTCTTGCATAAAGTATGAGAAAGCTCTAGCCATTCCACAATTTGCAATAAAATCCGGAAGTACACTAATTCTTTTGTCTGCACTTTCAGAAATTGGACCAAAGAAAATTTCATGGTCAGCAAACGGTACATTCGCTCCAGACGAAATAACTTCCAAACCATTTTCAATCATTAAATTTAATTGGTTTTGAGTTAATAGTCTTGAAGCTGCAGCAGGAATAAATATTTCTGCTCCTATAGACCAAATTTTTTCATTTATTTCATGTTTCGACAACATTTTTGATGTTTCTAAACTATTTGAGTTTCTAGAATTAATTAAAGACTTTATCTCATTAAAAGAAAAGCCATTATTATTAATAACGCCACCATTTTTATCAATAATACCTACAATAGTGGCCCCAGCTTGTGCTAGATAATATCCTGCTGCACCAGCTACGTTCCCCCATCCTTGTATAATTACACGTTTGTTATTAACTTTTCCTCCAAAGATTTTATAAAAATGTAAAACTGATTCAGAAACTCCAAATCCTGTAATTAAATCTCCAACAGAGTAATTTCTTTTTGGATCTGGTGTTAGTTGCTTGCTTTTTACTATAAGAGGAACACCATTTGATAGCTGGTTAATGATTTTACTTTTAGATAAATCATTTTTTTTAAAATGTCCATTTATTACTCCTTCTAATGGAAAAAGAATTTCTTGTTCTTTACAAAGTGGAATTACTTCATCTACTTCATCTACATTCATGTCACCACCGGTTCCATAATAGGTTTTTAAAAATGGCTTTGCTGCTGCAAACCATCTTTTTAAAACATCTTTTTTCCTCTTATCATTTGGGTCAAAATTTATTCCAGATTTTGCACCTCCAATTGGTGGGCCAGCAACTGTAAATTTGATTTCCATAGTTTTTGCTAATGCCAACACTTCATCTTTTGTGACGCCAATTCTCATCCTTGTTCCACCAGCNGCTGCGCCNCCTCTAAGAGAATTTATGACAATCCATCCTTCTGCTTNAGNTAANTTATCTTTCCATTCGAAAACTANTTCAGGTTTTTTCTTNTCAAAGCTTTTTAATAATTTNTTCATGCGACAGTTTATATTTTGCAAATGTATAAAATAAGCAATTATTTTATAATTTAATTTAAATGAATATCCCCTGTGGAACTATTTCTAGATGCTCCTGTTACAGATTTTAAACAGTTAATTTCATTTCTTGTTTTAAGAACACCTAAAAATGCAAAAATTAGGGCCTCTTTAAATTCTATTATTTTTTTATTTGGGATGATTATTTTTGAACTAGAATGAAATTTGATTCTATTAACTAAATATCTGTTAAGTGCTCCACCACCAGTTACTAATGTTTCATACTTTTTTGTATGTAAACTGATTTGAAGTGCAATATGTTCACACAAAGTATTTAAAATATCATATTCATTTTTATAATTATTTAGTATTTCAGTAATTTCTTGTTCGAACCATTCTTTTCCCAATGATTTTGGTCCGTTAATTTTATAAAATTTTACATTGTTTAACTTATGTAATAAATCTGAATTTAATTTACCTCTTTTTGCCATATTCCCATTATTATCATAATTGAATCCAATTTTTTCTGAAATTTTATTTAATGCAATATTAGCTGGACAGATGTCATAAGCAGTTATTTTAGACTTATTTTTTATTGATATGTTAGCAAACCCCCCAATATTAACACAAAATTTATAATTTGGAAATAAATATAAATCTCCTATTGGTACTAATGGTGCTCCTTGGCCTCCTAAAGAAACATCAAGGCTTCTAAAATTATTTATGGTTTTTATATTTGTTTTTTTTACAATTTCTTTTCCATTTCCTATTTGTAATGTGATTTTTTTCTCAGGTTGGTGAAATACAGTGTGACCATGACATGAAATAAAATCAACAGTTCGATTTCCTAAAAATAAATTGATTTTTTCTCCAATAAATTGACCATATATTATATCTATTTCTTTAATTTTTTTTATTTTTTTGTATGGTAATTCTCTCAAAGTGTCTTTCCAAAATTCACTATATTTAAAAGTAATTGCATCTTCAATTTCAAACTTCCATTTTTCATCTTTAATGAAATTACATAAAACAATATCCAACCCATCAATTGATGTTCCAGACATAACGCCTAAAACTCTATGTATTATATTATTATTCACTGATTTTCAAAGATAGCTTAAAAAGTGTATTTTTGTTTTGTAAATATAAATTTTGATCTATAATGAATTTTAATTTGACAGAAGAACATTTAATGATTAGAGATGCTGCTAAAGATTTTGCAAAATCTGAGCTTTTACCAGGAGTTATTGAAAGGGATGAATTGCAATCATTTCCTGAGCAACAAATAAAAAAATTGGGTGAGCTAGGCTTTATGGGGATGATGGTAGATCAAAAATATGGAGGTGCTGGTATGGATACTATATCATATGTTTTGGCAATGGAAGAAATTTCAAAAATTGATGCGTCATGTTCAGTTGCAATGTCCGTAAATAATTCTTTAGTATGTTGGGGAATAGAGACTTTTGGAACTGAATTTCAAAAAGAAAAATACCTAAAGCCTCTTGCAAAAGGTGAAATGCTTGGAGCATTTTGTTTGTCTGAGCCAGAAGCTGGCAGTGATGCAACTTCTCAAAAAACAACAGCTGTTGATTGTGGTGATCATTATATATTAAATGGTACTAAAAACTGGATTACAAATGGAAATAGTGCTTCAATTTATTTAGTTATTGCACAAACAGATATTGAAAAGAAACATAAAGGGATTAACGCTTTTATTGTAGAAAAAGGAATGAAAGGATTTGAAGTTGGAAAAAAAGAAAATAAGTTAGGAATACGTGGGTCAGATACTCATTCTGTGATGTTTACAGATGTAAAAGTTCCAAAGAAAAATAGAATAGGTGATAATGGTTTTGGTTTTACCTTTGCTATGAAAACATTATCTGGAGGGAGAATAGGTATTGCGGCTCAAGCATTAGGAATAGCTTCTGGTGCTTATGAACTATCACTTAAATACTCTAAAGAAAGAAAAGCGTTTGGAAAAGAAATATCAAATCACCAAGCAATTGCATTTAAATTAGCTGATATGATAACAGAAATTAATGCAGCAAGACTATTATGCTTAAAGGCTGCGTGGCTTAAAGACAATAATCAAAATTACGATAGTGCTAGTGCTATGGCAAAGGTTTACTCATCTGAAACTGCAATGAAAACAACCACTGAAGCAGTACAAATACATGGAGGTTATGGATTTGTAAAAGAATATCATGTAGAAAGATTAATGCGTGATGCTAAAATCACTCAAATCTATGAAGGAACGTCAGAAATTCAAAGAATAGTAATTTCAAGATCAATTTTAAAATAATAATATGAAGAGAATTAGCTTATTAATTATTGGCTTTTTTTGTGTTCTTTTAATGAAGAGTCAGACAAACTTTAATGAATCTATTATTAATAGATCAAAACTTAATAAAGCATACTTAAATTTTTTACCTTCCAATGCTAATCCTGAAGATCTTCGGCCAGCAGATATTCCATCAAAGGCTGTTCTGAAAAGTATGGGTCTTTCAGAAAAAGAGATTAATGAAGCTTTAGATTACAAATTGTCAAAAGGTAAATACAATTTATCAAATGAAGACACTTTGTTTAAGGGAATGTCTGCTGAAGAAAAATTTTATTTAAGTTTTGGTAATGACTCTCTGTTTGTTGATACAACTAAATATCCAAAAGCTCGAATATATGGACAAGACATTTTTAGAAACAATAATCTAGATTTTTTTCAAAAAGCTCATGATGCGAAAGCACCTGAAAATTATAAAGTTGGCAGTGGAGATGAAATATCTATTTCTGTATGGGGTTATTCAGAATTTTCTGAAAATTTACTAGTTGACGAAAAGGGTTACATTAATCCTTCATCCTATGGAAGAATTTATGTTAAAGGATTAACATTTAAAAAAATGCGCTCTCTAATTAAGAGTAAATTTAGTTCTTTATTTGATATGAATAATTCTGAAATTGACGTAACTTTATCATATTCTAGAGTAATTACTGTTAATATTGTTGGGGAAGTATATAATCCAGGTTCGTATTCCATTCCAGCAATAAATACAGCATTTAATGCATTAATTGCTGCCAAAGGACCTAATCAAATAGGCTCGGTTAGAAATATTTATCTGAAAAGAAATGGGCAAACTATTGATTCACTTGATATTTATAGCTTTTTATTTAACCCAGTCAGATCTCAAGATATATATATGCAAGATGGAGATTATTTATTTGTCCCTCCTGCAAAAAATATTGTTGAGATAAATGGAGAAGTTAATAGACCATATACGTATGAATCAAAGCAAGGTGAAAATGTATTTGATTTAATTAAATATGCAGGAGGAATAACAAAAAGAGGTTTTTCTGATTTAGTTACTATTAAAAGAATAGACTACAATTCTTTAAAAGTTTTAGATGTTCATAACAAAGATTTTAAAACTACTTATGTGAAAAATGGTGACGAAATCATAATTAATTCTATCAATAATAAATTGTCTAATGTAATTACTTTAAAAGGAAATATTGGTGTTATTGGAGATTATGAGTTTATTGAAGGAGAAAAGTTATTAGACCTGCTAAATAGAGCTAAATGTATTGATGAAAAAACATACCTTGAAAAGGTTTATGTAATAAGTCTTAATAAAGATAGAACTAGAACTCATAAATCAATTAATTTACATGAGATACTAAATAATCCAAGTAGTGAAAATAATATTTTATTAAATGAATTTGATATAGTAAGGGTATTATCCAAAGATGATTTCATAGATGATCAATTTTTTGTTGAGATTTATGGAGCTGTCCGTTCTCCTGGAAAACTAGACTATGGTGCTGGTATGACATTACAAGATGCATTATTGCAATCTGGAGGGATAATTCAAGAATCTGAAGGTAGTAGAATTGAAATTAGTAGAGTTATGGATTATGATATATCTTCTAATAGTTTGTCACCTATAAGAGCTGTTGCAAAAATTATTCCAATTAAAGATAGAAAAACACTTAATAGTGAATCAGAATCAATTTTCTTACAGCCAAATGATCAGATTTTTGTCAGGAAAAACCCTGATTTTAAAGATCAAATTAATGTTACATTATTAGGGGAAGTTAGATATCCAGGTACTTATGCATTGACAAAAAAAAATGAGCAAATAATATCTTTAGTTAATCGTGCTGGGGGGTTAACAGAAGAATCATTTCCTGATGGAACAAAAATGTTTAGAAAATTTTCAAAAAAAATTGGAGATATAGAAGAGAAAATAAATATGCCATCAATTTTATTAGATTCTATGATGACCGATTTACAATTACAAAGTATTTATAATTCTGAATTATTAAGAATTGAGAAGGCAAAAAAAACTAAGTTAATTTCAGATACAACTTTTTATGAAGTGGTATCTTTTGATATGCAACAGGCACTTTCAAATCCAAAATCAAAACATAATTTAGTTCTTCAAGATGGGGATAAAATTGTTATTCCAAAAAGACTTGATGTAGTTCATGTTACAGGTAATCTCAATAATATAGAAGGTAATTCTATTTCTTCTCCTTACTTTTCTGGAAAAAGAGCTAATTTTTATATTAACAATTTTGCAGGTGGATATACAAATGAAAATAAAAAATCTAATACAATTGTAATATATCCAAATGGAGCAACAAAAAAATCAATAAATTTTGGTTTATTCTCTTTGTCGCCAAAAGTAAAGCCGGGTTCTACAATTAAAGTTATAAATACTGATACTAAACTTAAATATAAGAAAAAGGAAGATATAGATTATAATAAACATATTGAGAGCGTAATAATTAAAATTTCTGGAATTATGTCTCTATATCTCTTAATAGAAAGATTAAATAATAGCTTTTAATGTATAATCAAGAAGATCAAATAGAAGCTAAGGATTTAATTAAAAAAATTCAAAATTATTTAAATTATTTTTATATTAAAAAATATTTTATATTGTTGTTTTCTCTTGCTTTTGCAATGTTAATTTCTTTAATAAATGAAATAAGAGATGAAACATTTACTGCTAATTTAACATTTATAGTAGAAGAGGAAGGTCCTGCTAATAGCTTGGGTTCAATGTCTAGTATTGCTAGTCAGTTCGGTTTAAATATAGGGTCAACATCTCAAACTATTTTTAGTAATAATAATATAAAGGAGTTAATTTTATCAAGAAAAGTTATTTCAAAAGTATTGATGGATAGTTGTAATATAAAAGGGGAAAAGGATCTTATTATAGAACACTATTTAAGCATAGAAAAAATTAGAAATGAATGGGAGAAGAAAAAAGATTTTAAAGAAATAAATTTTAATAAAGGATATTTAATCAGGCAACATGATAGTATTATAAATTTAATTTATGTGAATATTATTGAAAATACATTAGAAGTTGATTTTAATGATTCAGAGTCAAATGTTTTAACAGTTTCTTTTACATCAAATGATGAGTATTTATCTAAATTTTTTGTTGAAAAACTTATCGATCAGGTTTCAAAGATGTATATCTCCAATCAAACATTAGTTGCATCTAATAGTTTGGCGTTTATTCAAAGTCGAGCAGATTCTGTTTTTATTGAACTTAAAAATACAGAAAAAAGATTAGCTAAAGTTCAAGATGTAAATCAGAGAATTATTAAATTTCAAGGGAGATTAAAAGAGTTACAATTAATAAGAGATGTTGAAATATTAAATACAACTTATTTAGAAATTTTAAAAAATCTTGAACTATCAAAATTAACTTTATTAAATAGTACTCCTATAATAAAAATAATAGATAAGCCGGTTTTGCCATTACCAACTAATAAGATATCAATGTTGAAAGTTTTTTTAATTAGTTGTTTCTTAGGAATGTTTACTTCTGTTATATTTTTTGGAGTTAAGAAACTATATTTAGATCTAATTAGTTAGAGATATTCAACTAATTTTTCTAGTGAAATACCTCTAGATCCTTTTAATAAGATTGACTTATTCTTGATTGGATTCTTTATTATTTTTTTAATAAATTCTTCATTACTTTCATAACTGCTTTGTACTACTTTTTTAAACTCTTTTCCAATAAATATTGTTGGTAAATTTAATTTTTTAGTTAATTCTAAAATTAATTTATGATGATTAAAACTAGCTTTTCCTAGCTCTAACATATCTCCTAAAATACACAGTTTATTTTTAAATTTTTGTTTTGTAAATGATTTTAATGTCGCATCCATACTAGAAGGGTTTGCATTATATGCGTCCAAAATAATTGTGTTGTTATCAGTCTTAACAATTTGGGATCTGTTATTTTTTGGAAAGTAATTTTTAATACTTTTTTTTATCATTTTTATCGGAACTTTGAAATAAGTACCAATAGCTATTGTAAGCATTAAATTATAATATTGATAATCTCCTAAAAGATTGCTTTTTATGATATTATTATTATAATTTAAAGTAATAAAATAACCACTGTTTATTAAATTTATATTTTCGTTTTTTCCGTACGTTTTTCTATTAATTGCTTTCGATTTTTGTAGTAAAATTTGATCTTCAGCATTAACAAATAACATTCCATTTTTTTCTTTAATATGTTGATATAATTCACATTTTGTTTCTACTACTCCTTGAAGATTTTTAAATCCTTCAATATGAGCAATTCCTACATTGGTTATTACACCAAAATTTGGATTACTTATTTTACAAAGAAATTTTATGTCACCTTGTTTGTTTGCCCCCATTTCAATTATTGCAATATCATGCTCTTTATTAATTTCTAGAATACTTAATGGTACTCCTATATGGTTATTTAGGTTTCCTTTTGTAGCATATACGTGAAATTTAGTTGATAATACTTGATTTATCAATTCTTTAGATGTGGTTTTTCCATTAGTTCCAGTAATTCCAATTACTGGAATATTAATTTTTTCTCTATGTTTTATTGCAAGTTTTTGAAGTGTATTCAAGCAATTCTTAACAAGAATTGTTTTTGATGATTGATCGTATTTTTTTTCATCAACAATTGCATAACTACATCCTTGTTGAATAGCTTTAAGAGCAAATTTATTACCATTGAAATTTTTTCCTTTTAATGAAATAAAAATACTTCCATTAATGATCTTTCGACTATCAGTACAAATGAAAGGGTACTGCTCAAAAATTTTATATATTTTGGAAATATTCACTTAAAAAAACCTCATATTTATGAGGTTTTTTGAATTTTATAATTAAATCTTATTTTATCTTTTTACTATAATCTACTCCTTTTCTAGTATTTCTTTTACTATTTGATGTAGGACTCCCCATTCTATCCATTGCACATCTAAATCCAATTGCGCTACTAGATTGATCTTGATCTAGAAACCTTCTTGTTCCAGGGTTTAACCAGTAAGCTCTATCAGCCCAAGAACCACCTTTAAAAATTCTTGTTCTGTCAGAAATAAGTGATGACTCTCCATATCTATACATTTCATTACTGTTGCCACTGTTTCCATCTCGATATTTATTTGCTTCTTGATTCCATTTATCAATTTTTACAAGTCTCTGATCATAAGATGAGTTTTCATTTTCAGTTGTATCTAACCAGTTAGTACCGTTTGTGATATGAGACTCCATATCTCCATCTAGAAAATTAATATTATCAGATTTTTTATAGTTTCTTCTGTAAGCATTTCCTTTTTCATTTACACCTTCCATAACTATTTTTCCTAAACTATCTTTTTCTATTATATTTCCTTCATCATCTCTAGATTGAGTTTTAAAAACATTTCCTCTAAAGACTCTATGATCTGTTCTGGCAGTATTTTCAGACTCAGGACGATAAACATCCATTACCCATTCAGATACATTCCCTGCCATGTTATAAAGTCCATAATCATTTGGCCAATAAGATCTTACAGGAGCTGTGATATCAGCATTGTCATTTAAATTTCCTGCAACACCCATATTATCACCTCTACCTCTTTTAAAATTAGCCATAATTTCACCTTGATTTTTTGGATGTGGATTTCTCATTGATCCACTATTCCAAGGGTATAATCTTCTATCACCAATATTTTCTTCAATCGTATTTCCAACATAACCTAATGCGGCAAATTCCCATTCAGCTTCTGTTGGGAGTCTATAATCAGGCAGTAAAAGGCCATCTTCCATTCTAATAATTCTTGTTTTTTCTCCACTACCATAATTCTCATTAGTAAGATTTTTTGGATTTCTTTTTACAACACCTTCGTATTGCCCCTTAAGATAAGCTTCAGTGTTGAAGGTGTTATCATCTCCTTGATCACCATCTTTATCTTCTTTTAATATTCCGGCATCAATTAATATTCTTTCATTAACTCTATCTGTTCTCCAAGCACAATAATCTGTAGCTTGTTGCCAGCTAACTCCCACAACTGGATAATTTCTATAAGCAGGATGTCTAAGATATGCATTCACGAATGGTTCATTATAGCCTAANTTATCTCTCCATACAAGAGTGTCAGGTAATATTTTTTTATAAACTTCAGGATAAGAATTGTTATACATTCGTTTTGTCCAAAACAAATATTCTAAGTAATCAGCATTAGTTACTTCAGTTTCATCTAAATAAAAAGATGATACAGTCACTCTTCGTGGAACATTATCCCAGCTGTACATGACATCTTGCTCAACTCTACCCATAGTGAACGTTCCTCCTTCAATAAACATTAGTCCTGGTCCGGTTTCTTGCTCTTCAAATTTTGTATTTAGTTCAAACCCACCATTTTTGGAATTATTGTATTCCCATCCGGTAGAAGATGATTCCTTCTTTGTGCTAGAACATGAAAAAAATAAACAAGAAGATAAGGAAATGAAGATTGTTAAGTTAAATATGTTTTTCATAATTATATTTTTAAATAAACTAAAATTGAGGACAACTTATTGTGTTAAATGATTTTGTCCTAGATCTACATGGCATAAAAAGTGTGAATGATAATTCATGTGCCCCAAGTGTATTACTATTTTTTAAATTACTCACAGTTATATCATAACTGTAACCAAATTTAAATGAATTCTGAATTAAACCAATCATTAAAATGAAAGAGTCGAAATTTTTAGCACTATTTCTTGCCCATAATCCTCCAGCTATTGGACCTCTATTAACATATACTCCGTAATTAAACTGTTGAAAATCTTGTTGTTTTTGATATAAAAAATTAGGAGATATTGTCGTAACAGTATTTTTATATTTACTCAAAGGAAAGTTTCCTCCAATGTGTGCTGTAATTTTTGTTGGCAGTTCACTTTCACTAATGAATCCTTGATTAGGTTGAGTTAAATGATGTGCTGCAAAACCGGCAAAGAAATTTTCTGTATAAGCTAATAGCCCAGTAGAAAAGTCTGGAAAACTTTTTGTAGTTGGGTAATTAACTATATCTTCATTTGTAGGATAAATAAATCCATATTGAGGATCAATCATATCACCAAAAGTTAAGTTAGTCCAATCAAGAGTAATCATTCTATATGAAGCTTCAAATCCAGCTTTAATTGAAATCTTTCGATTAACTGGTAAATGATAAGAATATAAAACAGATGCATGTGAGGTGTTGAGATTACCTGCACCACTTCTATCTTGAGAAACAATAATACCTAATCCACCATTAACACTATTAACATGTTGGTCCCAGGATGCAGAGGTTGTCACATATGTTCTGCCAATTCCAGGCCACTGATCTCTGTAATTTAAATTAGCTCTTGGACAGCCATCTTTTGATGCACCAGCAAACGCAGGATTTAAGTACAAAGGATTGGCATAAAATTGACTAAATGCAGGATCTTGTGAATAGCTGTTTTTACTAAAAAACATAATAGTAAATGTTACTAAACAAATTTTAATTATTTTTTTCAGCATTAATAATTTTATTTGATTTGATTTCCACAAAAATAAACAAATTATTCGTTTTCTTGTTTTGTTCAATAGAAATTGTATAATAAATGTTGTATTTGCACGTTTTTTTACAAATGATATGGTAATTTTGCTTCAAATGAAGAAAACACAATTTTTATTATTTTTTACATTTATCTTCTTCAAGATTGCGTTATCTCAATATAACTCTGTTCTTTCTTCTGGTGAATGGTATAAGATTGCTACTAATCAAAATTCTGTATATAAATTAGATTATTCCGATTTAAACTCAATGGGGATTGACGTTTCTAATGTAAATATTAGTAACATAAAAATTTATGGAAATGGAGGAGGAATGCTTCCATCTCTAAATTCTGATTTTAGATACGACGATTTAATTGAGAATTCTATCAAAATTTATGATTTAAACAATAACAATTTTTTTGATTACGAAGATTATATTTTATTTTATGGGCAATCTCCTCATGTTTGGAAATTCGATTCTATATCACAGAATTTTAATCATCATAGACATTTATACTCTGATAATGTATACTATTTTATTAATGTAGATCAACAGAGTACTGGAAAACGTATTCAAGAAAAATCAATTGTCACTAATGCTACAACTAACATCTCTTCATTTAATGATTATCAAGTACATGAATTAGAGACTTATAATCTTATCAAATCTGGAAAAAAATGGATGGGTGAGAGTTTTAATTTTGATAAAAATCAATTTTTTGATTTTAATTTTCCTAATATTAATTCAAATTATTCTTTAGATATAAAAACTTCTGTTGCTGCAAGATCATTGACATCATCGGAATTTAGAGTGAGAGCTAATAATTCTTTTATTGGTTTGATTTCTATTCCTAATATAGTTACAAATTTTGCTACTGAATATGCGAAAATTAGAGAAAAGAATTTTTCTTACATAAGNAATACATCAAATGTTTCAATCAATTTAGAATATTTAAGTGATAATTCTAGTGCAGAAGCTTGGCTGGACTTTATCCAAATAAATTACAGAAGAAATTTAATTATGAGTGATGATTTTATGATATTTAGAAATCTTAAAAGCTCAGAACATAGTATAGGTCAATTTGAAATCGATAATGCTTCTTTAATTGATATATGGGATATTACTGATCCTAAAAATATTACACAAATTAAAACACTAACTAATAATAATAAAGTTTTGTTNAATGATTCATTAAATAAATTTTGTGAATATATTGCTTTTAAAAGCTCTAGCTACAAAACACCATATTTGATTGGAAAGTTAAATAATCAAAATCTACATAATNTCTCCAGTAACATAGAATATGTTATAGTTACACACCCTAAATTTACTAATGCAGCAATTCGCCTGTCAGAATTTCANCAAAACGAAAGCGATTTAGTTACACTAGTTGTAACACCTGATCAAATTTATAATGAATTTTCTTCAGGAATGCAAGATGTAACNGCTATTAGAGATTTTTTAAAAATGCTTTATCAACGTCCAGAATCAAGATTAAAATATTTACTCTTATTTGGAGATGGTTCATATGATCCAAAAGATAGAATTCCTAATAATACAAATTACATACCTACTTATCAATCTGTAAATTCTACAGATCCGACAAAAAGTTATGTTACTGATGACTACTTTGGACTTTTGGATTCTCATGAAGGATTATTTGTGAATGACCTAATAGACATAGGTATAGGACGTTTACCTGTATCAAATTTAAACCAAGCTAATNTNATTGTTGATAAAATAATTAGATATTATTCAAATGAAAATTATGGTGCTTGGAGAAATAATGTTACGTTTATAGCTGACGATGGAGATGCGAATGATGGAAANACTCATATGTGGCAAGCTGATAGTTTAGCTAATATTGTTGATGATTCTTACCCCAATATAAATATTACTAAAATTTATCTTGATAATTATTTACAGGAATCTACCCCAGGTGGACCAAGGAGTCAAGCAACTCAAGATGCAATTAATAATAGAATTAATAAAGGCTCTTTATTAGTTAATTATACAGGTCATGGAGGTGTACTTGGGTGGGCTCAAGAAAGAATTCTTGAAATTGAGCAGATTCAGAGTTGGGATAATCAAGCAATGCCTTTGTTTATGACAGCAACTTGTAAATTTTCATATTTTGATGATCCCTCTAAAATGTCTGCNGGAGAATATGTTTTGCTTAACCCAAATGGNGGTGCAATAGGATTGTTAAGTACCACAAGATTGGTTTATTCTGCTCCTAATTATAATCTCAATAATAAGTTTATTAATGTTTTATTTGAAAAAAATAATAATGAATACCCTACACTAGGGCAAATTTTTAAAAAAACAAAACAATTAAGTGGTTCTGGAATNAATAATAGAAATTTTACACTTTTGGGAGATCCAGCACTAAAATTAGCATATCCTAAGTTAAATATTGAAACTACCGAAATTGGGGATACTTTAAAAGCACTAGAAACTGTAACTATAGACGGAAAAATTGTAAATGATTATGGATTATATGATTTTAATGGGAAAGTTTATATTACAGTTTTAGATAAAGAAATTACTCGTTCAACATTAGGACAAGAATCTTGTACTCCCATGCCTTACAGAGATCAGAATAATATTATTTATAAAGGTTTAGCTTCAGTAGTTAATGGTGAGTTTTCATTTTCATTTATTGTTCCTAAAGATATTTCTTACAAATATGGAAATGGAAAAATAAGTTATTATGCAGTTGAAGATAATAATATGTTGGATGCCTCTGGTAGTGATGAAAATTTTATCATTGGGGGTTCAGCAGATAATGTTATTTATGATTATGATGAAGCAGAAATATCTTTATTTATGAACAATAGAGATTTTTTAAATGGGGGGATAACTAATAGAAATCCTATTTTAATTGCAGATATTTTTGATATTAGTGGAATAAATACTGTTGGCAATGGTATTGGTCATGATATTACTGCTATTTTAAATAATAAAAATTCTGAGCCTTATATTCTAAATGATTATTATCAAGCAGTTAGAGACGATTTCACAAGAGGATTTATTTCATTTCCATTAAGTTCTTTAGATCTTGGTGAACATACACTCACTTTAAAGGTTTGGGATGTTTTTAATAATTCTTCTGAAAAAACAATAAATTTTACAGTTGTTGATGGAGCTGATTTTACAATTGAAGATTTTTCTTGTTATCCTAACCCTTTTCAGTATTCAACCTCTTTTTATTTTGAACATAATCAAGCAAATCAGTTGTTAGATATTGAATTAAGGATATATTCTATAAATGGACGTTTAGTAAAAAAAATTAATGAACAATTTAATGATGATGGATATAAATTAGGGCCTATTTTATGGGATGGTACAAATGATNTTGGGGCAAGAGTAAGTAATGGTATATATNTTGCACAACTAAATGCAAACAGAAAAGATGGACAATTTTTATCAAAGTCGTTAAGATTAATAATAATGCCACAATAAATACGTTATTAACTAGTAAAATAAATTATATTAGCAACAAATTAAACTAATGAGAAAGTATCTGTTTGTATTATTATTATTTATAGGATATAAATCCTATTCTCAATCTGGAACAGGAGCTGATATTGACGGTAGCTCTTTAACAGGTTCTGACAGATTAAATACTATTACTACTGCAATGCCTTTTTTATTAATTTCTCCTGATTCTCGTTCTGGATCAATGGGAGATGTTGGAGTTGCAACAAGTCCAGATGCAAATTCATTACATTGGAATNCTGCAAAATTTGCTTTTGTTGAAGATAACATGGGTTTTTCTGTTTCTTATGTTCCATGGCTAAGGGCACTTGTTCCAGATATAAATCTGTCCTATTTATCAGGATATAGAAGAATAAATGATAAAGAAACAATAGGTCTTGAATTACGTTATTTTTCTTTAGGAGATATAACTTTTACTGACATTAATGGAACAGAGTTAGGTCAATATAAACCCAATGAGTTTGCTATAGGAACCGCTTATGCCAGAAAGCTAGCTGATAAGTTTTCATTAGCCATTTCAGCAAGATATATATATTCTGATCTTACTGGAGGACAAGCAGCCGGAGGTATACCAACTAAACCGGGGATATCAATAGCATCGGATATCTCTGGATATTATTCAACTAATATAAATATTGCAAGAACACCTTTCGATATGGCAGTTGGATGTAATATATCAAATATTGGAAATAAGGTTTCATATACTGAAACTAGTGTACGAGATTTTATACCAATTAATTTAAGAATAGGAACATCATTAGGAACTGAATTTGATGATTATAACAACATAACGATAGCTTTTGATATCAATAAACTTTTAGTTCCAACTCCTCCAACAAATTACGATCCTAACAACGAAACATGGTCAGCAGGAATGAATCCAGATGTATCAGTTGTTAGTGGAATTTTTCAATCTTTTTGGGATGCTCCAGGAGGTGTAAAGGAAGAGTTTAATGAATTAAATTACTCATTTGGAACCGAGTATTGGTATGCAAATCAGTTTGCAATTCGTGCTGGTTATTTTAATGAACATGATACAAAAGGTGGTAGAAAGTTTTTTACTTTTGGTTCTGGAGTTAAATATAATGTTTTTGCACTAGATTTTTCATATTTAGTAAATGCTAGTCGTTCAATTAACGGAAGCAATCCTTTAGCAAATACAATGAGATTTACATTAATTTTTGATTTTGGAGAATTACAAGGTTCATAATTAAATGAGAATAGGTTTTGGTTTTGATATACATCAATTAAGAGAGGGGTTAGATTTTTGGTTAGGAGGAATAAAGATTCCTTACGAGAAAGGTAGTTATGGTCATTCTGATGCCGATGTTTTAATTCATGCTATTTGTGATGCTTTACTGGGAGCTGCAAATTTAGGAGATATAGGTAAGCATTTTCCAGATTCGGATCCACGCTTTAAAAATATTGATAGTAAAGTTTTACTAAAAGAAGTTGATAGCTTACTTAAAAAAAATGGATATTCAATAAATAATATTGATTCTACAATATGTCTACAAGAGCCAAAGATTGAAAAATATATAAATGAAATGCAAAAAACCCTATCTCATTGTATATCTTTAGATCAAGAAAATATCTCAATAAAAGCAACAACTTCAGAAAAATTAGGATTTATTGGTAAAAAAGAAGGTGTTTCTGCATATGCGGTTGTCCTCATAAAAAAAAATAATTTTTAATATTTATAATTCAGATCTCTTAAGTAAACAGTGATTTTTGCATTTGCGCAAATAATATTTTTAGTATTAATTGCATTTACTTCATTAGTAATTTCAATTTTACCTTTTTCTTGTAATATATTTTCTATTTTTTTTACTTGAGATTCTTTTATTTTAAAATTTAATCTAAGTGATGATTCTGCAGGTTTTAAATAATTAATTTCGGCTTTTTTTACCCACACTTTCAATTTTTTATTTTTGAAAATATAATAATACATAATTGGAAAATATGGGTCGCAAGCTGAGAAAATACTTCCGCCAAATATAGATTTATAGTAGTTTATATTGAAAATAGATTTTTTTAAAACAACATTCATCTCTCTATAGTCTGAGGAAATAGACTTTAAGTAAATCCTGTTAAAAAGTAAAGGGGGGAAAATATTGATTGAAAGTTTTAGATAAAACCTCTTATAATCCATTTTATGTAATTAAAAAATAGTTTAGTGAAATTTATGTATATGTTTTATCTAACAACAGGGCAAAACACTCCATTTTTTTCAAAATATTGTAGAGCATCTACTATTCTCAGGATCTCATTAACATTTCTAACCAAAGTAAAGTAATTCACAAGTTGGTGCTGAATAATTCCATTTTTATCAATTAAAAATAAACCTCTTAGTGCAATCATTGGGCCGTTAGCTTCTAATGTGTTATTTTCATTTATTTCATAATTTCCCATAAGTGTACCATAATTGTAACTAATGGTTTTAGTTGTATCTGCAATTAATGGATATGTTATTCCTTTAATGCCACCATTTTTTTTATCGATATTTAACCATGCTAAATGAGATTCTTCCGTATCAGTAGAGCAACCAATAACTTCTACATTTTTTGATTTAAATTCATTTAATTTACTTTGAAAATCATGAAGTTCAGATGGGCATATGCCAGAAAAATCTTTTGTATAAAAAAATAAAACAACATACTTCTGCCCAATAAACTTTTCTAAGCTAAAATTATTTTCAACTCTTTTACCATCAACTATTGCTGGAGATGAAAATTTTGGAGCCTTCTTGCCAACTAGTGTTACCATATTTAAATATTTAATTATTAAAACCTATCAAGATTCATTATTTTTTTCCATACCTTAACGAAATCCTTTACAAACTTATCTTTAGAATCATCACAAGCATATGTTTCAGCTATTGCTCTTAATTGAGAGTTTGAACCAAAAATTAGATCACATTTGGTTGCCATCCATTTAATATCATTTGTTTCTCTGTCTCTCCCTTCGTATAAATTTGAACCACTTATTGATGTCCATTTAGTATTAATATCTAATAAATTTAAAAAGAAATCATTTGTTAAATTACCAGGATTATTTGTTAGAACGCCATTTTTAGAGTTACCATAATTTATATCCAGAACTCTTAATCCGCCTAGCAAAACTGTCATTTCTGGTGCAGTTAAAGATAAAAGATGTGCTTTGTCAAGTAAAAACTCTTCTTCTTTGATTAAATGATTGTTGGGAACATAATTTCTAAAGCCATCTATTTTTGGTTCTAAAACATTAAAAGAATCTATATCGGTATTAGATTGTTCTGCATCATTTCTGCCGGGATCTAATTCTATATTGATTTTTAAACCAGCTTTTCTCGCAGAATTTTCTATACCTACATAACCTCCTAATACAATAAGGTCAGCAAGTGATATTTTTGTTTCAGTATCTGAACTGTTAAAACTATCTTTAATTGTTTTTAGCTTTTCAATGATTTTTTTAAGCTTTTTAGGTTGATTGATTTCCCAATCTATTTGTGGTTTTAAAGCAATTCTTGCACCATTAGCACCCCCTCTTTTATCTGTACTTCTGTATGTTGAAGCGGATGCCCAAGCGGTAGATATTAATTCGGAATTTGTTAGTTCTGAATTAGTGATTATATCTTTTAATTTTTTAATATCAGTGTCATTAACTAAATTATAATTATTTTTAGGAATTGGATCTTGCCAAATTAATTCTTGAGTAGGTACTTCAGGGCCTAAATATCTACAACAAGGCCCCATATCTCTGTGTGTTAATTTAAACCATGCTTTAGCAAATGCATCTTCAAACTCATCAAAGTTTTGATGAAAACGTTTAGATATTTTTAAATATTCAGGGTCTTTTATCAGAGCCAAATCAGTTGTTGCCATCATAGGAGCGTGTTTTACAGAATCTAGATGAGCATCATCAACAAGATGAGATTCGTGAACATTTATAGGAGTCCACTGCTGTGCTCCTGCTGGGCTCTTGGTTAACTCCCATTCATAACCAAATAGTGTGTCAAAATAATTGTTATCCCATTTAATGGGTGTTGGTGTCCAAGCTCCTTCTAAACCGCTTGTGATGGTATCAGCTCCTTTTCCAGATTTAAAAGAATTTTTCCATCCAAATCCCATTTCTTCAATTGGAGCTCCTTCAGGTTCAGGGCCAACATTTGTTGGATCTCCTGCACCATGGGCTTTACCAAAAGTATGTCCTCCAGCAATTAATGCAACAGTTTCTTCATCATTCATTGCCATTCGAGAAAATGTTTCTCTTATATCTTTAGCCGAAGCAATTGGATCTGGTTTTCCATTTGGTCCTTCTGGATTTACATATATTAAGCCCATTTGAACAGCACCAAGAGGATTGTCTAAATTCCTGTCTCCAGTATATCTTTTATCTTCTAACCATTCTGTTTCTGGACCCCAATATATGTCTCCTTCAGGTTCCCATATATCTTCTCGTCCTCCACCAAACCCATATGTTTTGAATCCCATTGATTCTAAAGCACAATTACCAGCTAGAATCATTAAATCTGCCCATGATATTTTAGCTCCATACTTTTGTTTAATTGGCCATAGCAATCTTCTAGCTTTATCAAGATTTCCATTGTCAGGCCAACTGTTTAATGGGGCAAACCTTAAAGTTCCAGAGCATGCGCCACCTCTTCCGTCACCTATTCTATATGTACCTGCGCTATGCCAGGCCATTCTTATAAAGAAAGGTCCATAATGTCCATAATCTGCAGGCCACCATTCTTGTGAGTCAGTCATCAAATTATANAAGTCATTTTTAAGATCATTAAAATTAAGGCTATTAAATTCTTTTGAATAGTCAAATTTTTCANCCATTGGGTTGGTTAATGANGANTTTTGATGAAGAATTTTNAAATTTAATTGATTAGGCCACCAGTTTGAATTATTGAATGAACCAGNTTTAGTATGCTTAGGNTTATCAAATCCANAAGGGCATTTTTTTTCAGANTTATTATCCATTATACTTTTGATTTANGNTTTTTTANANNTNCAAAANTAANATAAAAACTACAATTATTTTTNACAAATTAAAATTAATCTTTCTGATGTGTTATTATTATATTTTTTTAGTTGATAATCACCAAATANATCTANAATTTTCATTTTTGAATTGTNTANTAATTTAGTAAANTCATTTATTGATAATAGTTGAACTCTTTCTTCANAACTATAATTTTTGTTTTNATGTTTAAAAGAGATATTTTTAATAATCTNAGATTTNGTTATTTTTTTATTAATATAAAAATTTATACCGTCAATCTTCAGCATTTCTTGAGATTTTAGAGTTTTTTTTACTTTATTAATGTTCATAAAATCTAAAATTAAAACTCCTCCTATTTTAAGATTATTATTTATCGCATTTATTGTTTTTTGATTATCTATTTCATTTTGAAAATATCCAAATGATGTAAATAAATTTGTTGCAATATCATATTTTTCGTTTGCAAAATCTTTTCTCATGTCATGCACAAAAAATTTCAAGCTATTAGTTTCATTTTTTTTAGCGAAATCTATACTTTTTTTAGATAAATCTATTCCAGTAACTTCAAAACCTAACTTATTAAAATATATACAGTGTCTTCCTCTACCACAACCTACATCAAGAATTTTATGATTTGTGTTAATTTTTAATTTTAAAATCAAATTATCAATAAATTTTTCAGCTTCCTTGTGGTTTCTATTTTTATAAAGTATATGGTAATACTTTGAATCGAACCAAGTTTCATACCATTTCATAAATTTTAAATTGTTTTATTTCGTTGTCTAAGTACCTCATATAAAATTACTCCACTTGCAACAGAAACATTTAATGATTCTGTTCTTCCATAGATAGGGATTTTAACCTTTTCATCACTCATTTTTAAAAGTTCGCTAGAAATACCATTTTCTTCTGACCCAAGAACTAAAGCTGTTGGACGCACATAATTAATGTTATAAATTTTATTTTCAGTTTTTTCAGTACAAGCAACAATCTGTAGACCACTTTTTTTTAACAGTTCGATTGTGACTTTTAAATTCCAGGTTTTACAAATTTTAATATTATTTAATGCTCCCGATGATGTTTTCATGGCATCTGAATTGATAGCGACAGAATTTTTTTCAGGTAGTATAATGCAATTTACACCAGCGCATTCAGCAGTTCTAGCAATTGCACCAAAATTCCTTACATCTGTTATTCTATCTAAAACTAATATCAAAGGTACTTTTCCCTTTTCATATAGTTCTGGAATAATATTTTCTATATTGAAAAAATCTATTGGTGAAATATATGCAAAAACACCCTGATGATTTTTTTTTGTAAGTCTATTAATTTTTTCTAAAGGTACATGCTTATAATTAACTCTATTTTCTCTAACTAGCTTCCATAATTTAATGAAAGAATCATTGTGAAGTCCTTTTTGAATAAAAAGTTTATCAATTGTTTTACCACTTTTGATTGCTTCTATAATGGGTCTAACACCAAAAATATAATTTTTATCTTTTTTCATCTTTAAATTCAATATTTGCTTCTATATCAGGGATTTCTCTTAATTCAATTTCTTTTTTAATTTTATCAGATTGTATTTTAAGATCTTTTGTTAAAATTTGTTTTTTTCTCTTTTCCATAGGTGGATTTAATTTTTCAGCATTTTCAAATTGAATAACACTTTCTAAAATTTCTCTAGGTAGTAATGATCCTGTTTTGCTGAGAGTATCTAAAAATTCATTAGCAAAAAATTGATCTATTTGAATTCTTCTCTTTGTTGTATGTGCAAACTTACCAATGATTCTACATATGTTATCTCTTTCTTCAGGACTAAGTTTTTCTGCAAACTCATATTCTTCTATTTTTTTTAAACTAATTATTATGGGCTCTAAAGAATCTTTTGTGATAACGTAAACATTATAATCTCCTATGTTATATGAGTATTGATTTATTACAGGTAAGGTATTAGATGGTATTACTAAAAAAAGATCTTTTTTTACATTATCATGTTTAGCATATTTTTTAAGATTTTCTGTTTGGTCTTTTATATATTTTGGAAAATTACTAAGATCATCATTGGCTGGACTTTTAGCATCAAATATTATAAGCTGATCCATTATCTCAATACAATTATCAGGTTTGTTTCTTGAGTGAGGAAAGTCTTCCTGTCCAATATATTTAATAATATGATTATTACAAATCAATTGTATTTGTCTTTGAACATCTTTTTCATGATCTCCCCAATTTCTTTTCATCTTTGCTTGAATTTCTTTCTCTTTTTCTACTCTTTCATCATTAACACGAGCAATTTCTAATTGTAAATTTTTCTGTAAAGTATTTGTTGACTCAATAGATTTTCTTAATGTTTCGTTTCTATTTTCTTCATTGCTAATCAACTTATTAATTTCATTTTTTAAATTATTTCTCTCTTGTTCTATTAAATTTAATCTTTCACTAATTTGTGTTTTTTCAGTTTTAAGTTGTTCAAATGAAATCATCTTAGCATTTAAAATTTTAATATCTTCT
>PBQB01000009.1 GCA_002724895.1 Flavobacteriales bacterium | reverse complement strand
ATTAGAAATATTATTTTGTTTCTTATTAATCATAGTTTTTTTGTCAATTGACACATAATTCAAAAAATAAAATATTCCAAATCCAACTAAACTTATTATTAAAAAATATTTTATTATTAGTGGCGTTTTAGAAGTTTTTTTATGCTTATTTTTCTGATCATTTATATTTACAGGAGAATCTTCTATTTTAGATTCTTTATGTAAATTATTTTTTTTATTTATTTGATTTAAACGTTCTTTTAATATTTTTATTTTTTCATCATTAGATTTATCACTCATAATTTTATTTTAAAAACTTTGTAAATATATTATTAATTTTTTGTGTTTGCTAAGCATAGGTTGATAATTTCTTTGAAATCTAAATTAGCTGCTTGAATTTGTTGAGGAATAATACTTTCATTTGTAAATCCAGGAATTGTATTAATTTCAATTATATAAGGTTTGCGATTTTCTAATATATAGTCTATTCTACAAATACCTTTTAATTTCATTTTTTTATAAACTTCAATAGATGTATTTTTAATTGATTGTGTAATTTCATTATTTATTCTTGCTGGGGTATACTCTTCAGATTCTCCATTATATTTCGCTGCAAAATCAAAAAAATCATTTTTTGTTTTAATTTCTGTCAATGGAAGTGCAATTATTTTTTTTCCATCAAAAAATACACCACTTCCAATTTCAATTCCACTTAATGCCTTTTCAATAATTACTTCATTACTATGATTGAAAGCAGTATCTAAAGCTTTTTTTAGTTGTTTTTTAAATTTTACTTTTGAAACTCCGAAGCTAGAACCACAAGTATTTGGCTTTACAAAAAAAGGTAGGGGAATTTTTTCTATTATATTTTCAGTATTTATATTTTTATTGTTAATTAAAATTGATTTAGAGCATAAAAACCCTAATTTTTTTAATTTTTTATTACATTCATATTTATTAAAAGTTACTTCAGATACCTCACTATTGCATGCTGAATATTCAATATTTAATTTATCTAAATATTTTTGTAATACTCCATTTTCAGCAGGTGGACCATGCAGTGCCATAAAAACTTTGTTAAAATATTTTTTTCTTTTTTGATAAATAAATGAGAAATCCGATTTATCTATCTCAATCTTATTTTTATTAATTACTACATATAAGTTGTTTTCTTTTATTAATACTAAAAACCCTTTGTATTTACTATCATCTAAAATTGCTTTGATATTGTTTGCACTTTTTAATGAAATATCATGTTCAGATGAGTCTCCACCAGTTACTATTGCAATGTTTTCCATGTTTCAAATATAAACACAAAGTTTAATTTTTGATATATTATATCTAAACATTTATATTTGTGTAATTTTAGATTTTTTAAATATTTTAATAGTTTAACTTTGATTTCATCGGTATTTTCATTGATAGTTAGAAATAAGTATGTCAAACATACTATTCTTGCTATTATGACTTTGATTTTTTTGTTTTTTCTTTGGTTAGTGTTTTTAAAAATATTTACCTTACATAATATTCATATAAAAGTCCCAAATTATATTGGAGAATCTGTATTTAAGATTGATTCTATTTCCAAGAAAAATAATTTAAGGTATGTAATATTAGATTCTATTTATGACATTAATAGGAAAAAAGGTATTGTTGTAAGTCAAGATCCACTTCCTGATATGAATGTTAAAAAAAACAGAAGAATTTATTTAACAGTTAATTCTTTACAATCTAAGAAAATAAGCTTTCCTGATATTTACGATTTATCATTAAGGCAAGCTATTAATAAGTTAGAGAATATTGGAATTGAAATTGGTGATTTAGACTATGTACCAGATATTGCACTAAATAAAGTTTTAGATTTTAAAGTTAATGGAATTAAAGTTAATGTTGGAGAGGAACTATATGTTGGTACAATTGTTGATTTAGTAGTTGGAAAAGGAATTAGTAATGAAAGAATAATTATTCCAAATTTAGTAGGGTTAAATAGATTTGAAGCAAATATAATTTTAAAATCTACATCTTTAAATATAGGTTATGAATTCTTCAAAGAAGAGGTTTCTGATTCATCAACTGCAATTATTTATAAACAATATCCTGTTTCTGAAAATGATAATGAAATTAATATTGGTTCATCGATAGATTTATATTTTGAAAATAGTATAAAAGATAATTAATGCCTAAAGTAATAATTTGTTTAATCATATTTTTTAAGTTAATTCAACTTTATCCCCAAGAGTTGATTAATGATTTGAAAACTAATCCTTATACGTATGATATTAAAAAAAATGTAGAAAAAAATTCAATTTTATCTATACCATTTATTGATGATTTTTCTTATGATTTTTCAAATGTTAATAATGATTTATGGGAAATTAGTAGTGTTTTTGTTAATAGGTCATATCCTATTAATCCTCCTACAATTGGTGTTGCAACTTTTGATGGATTAAATCAATTTGGTCGTCCTTATTCTATAAACTCTACTATTGATGGTAACGCTGATACTTTACTCTCAAAAGCAATTGACTTATCAGCCATAAATACTGCATATTTTTTATTTTATTATCAACCTCAAGGAATAGGAGATATGCCTCAAATAGAAGACTCTATTATTTTAGAATTTCTCGATAATAATTTAAATTGGAATATTATATGGAAGAAGGAGGGGACATCTAGTTTTGATTTTAAGAAAAAAGTTTTTTTGATAAATTCTTCTGATTATTTACATAATAATTTCAGATTCAGATTTAGAAATAAGGCTACATTATCTGGAAATTTCGATCATTGGAATTTAGATTATGTAAAATTAGATGAATTTAATACTTCTTTAGACACATCTAGTTTAAATGATGTATCTTTTGTTTATAATATATCTTCATATTTAAGAAGATATAGTCAAATGCCATGGAGTCATTTTGTTAATTATGAAAACAATGAATTAAAAGATAGTATAAATGTATTTTTAAGAAATAATCGTTCTAGTATTAACGTTGGCTATCAGTATGATGTTTATAATAAGGGAAGTTTAGTAGGTCATTATCCAACTTTAGGTAATGTAAGGAATGAAACAGTTTTAGATTATGATTCAATAGGTAATTTCCTTTTTTCTTCACCTTCTGTTAGTGTTTCAAGTTCTTTTTTTAATTCTAATGAAGTTGACAGTGTTACTTTTTATATTAAGCATATTATTAGTACATCTATAAGTGATTTTAAAAATAATGATACTTTAAAAACTTTTCAAAGATTCTATTCCACTTTTTCTTACGATGATGGAAGTGCTGAATCAGCATACGGTATAAATGTAAATGGCGCAAAAATAGCATATCAGTTTAAATTAAATCATCCAGATACATTACGTGCAGTTCAAATGTTTTTTCCAGAAATGTTAGATTCAGTATCTAATTTAGTTTTTGAATTAACCATTTGGGATGATTTTCAAGGAAAACCAGGAAATATATTATATTCTCAAGATGTCAATCCTTTTCATACCGAAAATGGTAGCTTTCATACATATGAATTAAATAGTCCCTTAGGATTATCTGGCACTTTTTATGTTGGTTGGAAGCAAACTACGGATGATGTATTAAATTTAGGATTAGATAAAAATATAATATCAAATAATTATATGTTTTATAATTCTGGTTCTGGATGGAATAATTCTCAATTTCAAGGGTCATGGATGATTAGACCGATTGTTAGTACCAAAGAAATTTTTTTATCTAATTATCAAAATAGAGAGTTTGTAAAAATATATCCAAATCCATGTACATCTAAATTTACATTAAGCGGGATAGATAATGGTATTTTAAATATTTATAGTTTACAAGGAAAGTTAATCAAAAATATTACTATTGATTCAGAATCTCAATTTATTTTTATTGATGATCTTGTTCCTTCTGTTTATATTCTTCATCTTAGTTGTGAATTAGGATATTTTGTTAAAAAATTGATTGTTAAATAGTGGAAAAAAATAATCAGTTTGAGCATTTTAAATTTATAGCCAATACTGGTCAGAAACCTCTTAGAGTTGATAAGTTTTTATTAAATTTTATAGAATTCGCAACTAGAAATAAGATTCAAAAAGCAATAAAATCTGAAAATGTTAAGGTTAATAATTTGATTGTCAAAGCAAATTATAAAGTAAAATCTGGAGATGTTGTAACAATAGTATATAATTATCCAAAAACTGAATTTGAATTAATTCCTCAAAACATTCAAATTAATATTGTTTATGAAGATGAGGATATTATTATAGTAAATAAAGATCCTGGTATGGTTGTCCATCCTGGTTTTGGTAATTATGATGGAACTTTAGTTAATGCACTAATTTATTATTTTAATAATTTACCAACTTTAGAAAAATCAGATAGACCAGGGCTTGTACATAGAATTGATAAAAACACATCTGGATTATTAGTTGTAGCAAAAAATGAGTTAAGTTTATCTTATTTGTCAAAACTTTTTTTTGACAGAAATATAAAAAGAAATTATTTAGCACTAGTTTGGGGTGACTTAGAAAATAATGAAGGAAGAATTGAAGGTCATATTGGAAGACATAAAAAAAATAGAAAAGTTATGGATGTTTATATTGATGGATCTAATGGTAAACATGCGGTAACTAATTATAAGGTTCTAGAACGTTTTGGTTATACTACTTTGATACAGTGTAAATTAGAAACTGGAAGAACACATCAAATTAGAGCTCATTTTAAATCAATAGGACATCCATTATTTAATGATCAGGATTATGGAGGTAGTAGCATTTTAAAAGGCACTACTTTTACTAAATATAAACAGTTTGTTAATAATGCATTTAAGGTTTGTCCAAGACAGGCATTACATGCAGATTCATTAGGATTTCTTCATCCTAGAAGTGGAAAAGAGATTTTTTTTAAAATAGATTTGCCAAATGATATGCAAACATTAATAAATAAATGGAGAAAATATTCACAACATATAAATTTTTAATATTCTTTTAATACATTATATAATGTATCTCTTTGAATAGGTATTTTTCCAACATTTTTTATCATTTCTACAATTTCATTGGTAGACATTTTTGGATTTTTTTCTTCAGCACCTGCCATTGAATATATTTTAGTTGTATCATCAATTGTCCCATCAATATCATCAATTCCAAAAGACAATAAAATTTGAGTAGTTTTTTTGCCAATCATTGGCCAGTATGCTTTAATATGATTAAAATTGTCCATATATATTCTAGAAAAAGAATATAATCTAATATCATCAATAATACTTGCTTCTTTGATGTGAGACATTTGATTATTTCCATTTCTATATTTTAAAGGGATAAAAGTATTAAAGCCATTTGTTTTGTCCTGTAATTCTCTTAATCTAGACATGTGATCAATAATATGAATGGGTTCTTCAATATGTCCATATAACATAGTTGCATTACTAGGCATAGACAATTTGTGAGCAGTTTCATGTATTTTAAGCCATTGTTCTGTTGAACATTTATCTTTGCAAATCTTTTCTCTAATGGATTTATCAAATATTTCTGCTCCACCACCAGGTAAAGAGTCCTGTCCTGCTTCTTTTAACATTTTCAGACCTTCTTCATAGCTAACTTTTGCTTTTCTACACATATATTCTAGCTCTACTGCGGTAAATGCTTTTATATGTAGTTTAGGTCTAATTTTTTTTATTTTCTTTATTAAATCAATAAAATAGTGTAATCCCATCTTAGGGTGAACGCCACCAACAATATGTACTTCTGTTATATCAACATGTTTTTTAATCTTGGCAATGATTTGATCCTTTGTAAATTCCCAACCTTCATCCTTTTTATTTAGCATTCTAGAGTAAGCACAAAATTTACAATCAAATACACAAATATTTGTAGGTTCAATATGTATATTTTTATTGAAATAAGTATAGTTGCCATTTTTCTTCTTTCTGATTTTGTTTGCTAAAAATCCTAATAATGAAATAGGAGCTTTTTCATATAAATGCAGGCCTTCTTTTTGATTAATTCTTTGGTTACTGAGTATCTTATTTGTTATATCTCTTAATTTTTTTTCAGATACTAAAAACTCTAAATTATGATTTAACATTATTTAAGTAAGATAATTTTTTTTGTATACTTTTTTTGATTAGTTAAAATATTTAAAAAATATACACCATTTGGATTTTTACTAATATCAAAAATATTATTATCAATATTATAATTTGAATAAACACATTCTCCAATTAAATTAAAGATGTCGATAGACTGAATTTTATTTTCAGTTTTTATGTTGATTTTTCCTGAAGAAGGGTTTGGAAAGATTTCGATTTTGTCAATTTTGTTTAGTGAAATATTAGTAGGAGAATTACCACTACAATCAATACTAACATTGGAGTTTTTTAAACTTAGACGATAATTATTTAATGTAGCGGCCATTACATTGGCTTGATCATTTGTAAACATCCAAGTGTCTCTTGAATAAGCCATAAAATTTTCATCCATGTCTATGACGTTAGAGTTAAATATATTTTGATAAAACAGGTCATTACAAGTGTTATTGTTTGTATTTGCATTAACAGATCCATAATAAGGCCCATCTTCTCCATTATTATTGTAATAAGAAGCAGGTGTGTCATTTACATTGTCATCATCATTATCACAACACCCTCCATTTTGAGATTCACAAAAAGTATGATTTAATCCTAAATAATGTCCTATTTCATGCGTAGCAGTTCTACCATCGCTACTAGGAGCAGCTCCGTCAATTGTTCCGAACCACTGAAAATCGATCACTAAACCATCTCTCCATTTAAGCCAAGAGGGAAGGCCAGGAAGATAGGCATAGCCTAGAATAAGACCACTTGAAGCAGATCCTGCTAAATCGCATACCCATATATTAAGGTATTTGTCTGGGTCCCATCCATCTTTTCCTCCATCTTGACTTCTTTTCATATCATTACTTTCAGAACTTGGGTTAAAATTCTGCTTGCTTGTTGCAGTTCTTGTAACTCCTGTTGTAGGCTGACCATTTGGATCTACAGTTGCTAAACAAAATTTTAAATTAGGATTGCCAGCATTATTTTTAAAATAGCTTCTTGGGGGATTTGGAAATTCAGGATTAGTTTTGCTGTAGTCTTCATTAAGTATTCTAATTGCATCTGCAATTTGATTATTTGAAATATTTGTGCCAAATCCTACTGTGGAATGAGTAGATCTATGAATTACGTGAACTACTATAGGTATATTTATTGTTTGTTTTTCAGAATTACTATTTAAAATCCATTCTTTATTTGCTAAGTTGATGTTATGTCTATTATTTGAGTATGTAGGTTCTTCTTTATCTAATTTGTATACAATTTCATTTGTAAGACATTTTGTGTGATTTTGAGCTATAATTACATTAGATATAATTATAAGAATACATAAAATATTAATTCTTTTCATTTTTTAAAGCTATTTGCAAATATAGCCCTATTTGTTTGATTAAATAAACTAAATTTAATTATTATCTTCAATAAAATTGTAATCCGATAAAGTTTTAAGATATGCAATGAGATCTATTTTTTCTTGATTAGATAATTGTAGACCTACACCTTGTTTTTTCATTAGAGGGTCAACTGTTGATGAAAATTTTCCTCCACTATTATAATGTTCTATAACTTCTTCCAATGTGCTAAATCTTCCATCATGCATATATGGTGCTGTAAATTCTATATTTCTTAGAGTAGGAGTTTTAAATTTCCCATTATCAGATTGAATATTTGTAATTTTGCCTAATCCTAAGTCTTGAAAAGGTTCTGTATCTAGACCATTGTTATGAAATAAATTATCCATAAACATATTTGTTCCATGACAGTGAAAACAATCACCTTTTTCAGAGTTAAAGATTGCATATCCATTAAATTCAGATTGGGTTAGAAGAATTTCTCCTTTTAAATACTTATCAAATTTACTTTCATTTGATATTAAAGTTCTTTCAAATTGTGCAATAGCCTTTACAACGTGATTAGAGTCTATATAATCTATATTAAACGCTTGCTTAAATAGTTGTTTATACTCTTGATTATTATTAAGTTTTTCTTCAACATTTTGCCATGTATTATTCATTTCAAGAGGGTTGGTGATAGGTTCAAAAGCTTGTTCCTCTAACGAGTTAGCACTACCATCCCAATTAAAGCTATTATTCCATCCTACATTGATCAGTGCGCTAGATTGTCTATTTCCTGCAATTCCTTGAATTCCAAAACTGAATTGATTTGGATCTGAAAAGCTAAATTCTTTTTGATGACAGTTAATGCAGGCTAATGTATTGTCAGCACTTAAAATTGGATCATTAAATAATTTTTCTCCTAAAATAACTCCTTCAATTGTTGTAGGATTATTTTCAGGTATTTTCATTAACGGGAATCCTACTATTGATGGTATTTGATATGGATTTGTAGAAAAATTTAAACAGCTTCCATCATCTATACTTGCATTTGGATTATAGTTAATTGCATTTGAATCTGTACATCCATTAATTGGAATTAAATCTTTTTTACATGAAATCAATAGAAAAGAAAATATTAAAATAAAAAAATATTTTTCTTTCATAGTTATATATAATCTATCTTATTAATACAGAAGCTGAAAATACATCTTCTTTACCATTTTCTTTTAATTGCATTTGTTTAGACATATCCATCATCATGGCAGTAGGTAAAGAAATGATACTTGGATTTTGGAACCAATTATTAATCTCCATATTAATATTAATTTCTACATCCGAACTTGTATTTGTTAAATTAAGTAATATTGGAAGTTCATTTCGAAATGAATAATCCCCTCCCATAGTAGGTCCTGTATGCACTTTATATCCTTTAGTAATACTATCTACAGATCCTTCAAGCTTCATATAATGGTAGGCAGAAGGAATCGTTCCCGAACCTTGTGTAGGCCACCACATTGAAGAATGAAAATCAGAATTAATGAAATTATTTTCTGTATTCATTTCACTATTGAGTCCCATTACAAAAGATAATGAAGAGTAATTATCTAAATTTAAATCTCTAATTTCAATGTTTAGAGTTGATTCTTCTGATAGATTAATGAAATGAACATTTGATAATGAAACTGAATCTCCATTATTGGTATGTAACTTTAAGTTAGAAATTATATATTTCAATAAATCAACACTATATTTTTCTCCATAAGGATTAGTATAAGAAAGCGTGTCACTGCTTGAACAGCAAGACGGTAAATCTATACCATCCACAGTGTGTGAAAACTTGATTGTAATTTTTTGATTAGAAATTATTTCATCCTTTTTGCATGATGCAAAAGGAACTAGTGAAATGATAAACAAAATTTTTAATGAGAGTTTGGTCATATTTTTTTTCTACAAATTTAGTTAATTTATTTATCTTTTTTTTAGTGTTTATAAATCCTATTTCAAAATATTTAGTAGTAACTATAAATTCTTCATCTTTGCTATTATGATGAATAGATTTGTTGAAGTTATTTTGCCTCTTCCTCTTAAAGGAACATTTACCTATTTAACCGATCATAAAATTGAAATAGGACAGAGGGTTGTCGTGCAATTTGGTGTAAGAAAAATATATTCAGCTATTGTAGTAAAACTACATAATAATAAACCAACTAAATATTCAGTAAAGAAGATAGAGGCAGTTATTGACGAATTACCAATAGTTAATGAACTACAACTTAAATTTTGGAATTGGATATCTGAATATTACATGTGTAACATTGGAGATGTAATGAATGTTGCTTTACCATCTTCACTTAAGTTAGCTTCACAAACTAATATTGAAATAAACTCTAATTTTAAAGGTGATATAAGTTCATTAAAAAATAATGAGATGATTATTCTTGATTTTATTAATGAAAAGACTAAGATTAATATAAATCAATTGATAAAAGAAACTAATATTTCAAATATTTTTTCAGTACTTAATGATTTAATTAATAAAGAAGTAATAACAGTTAGAGAAGATCTACATGATAAGTTTTCAATTAAAAAGGAGCGTTTTTTGTCTTATGTCGGAACAGAAAAGATGCTCAAAAAAACATTGTTAACTCAAAAACAATTAAAGTTTATTAATGACTTTTTTAAAGTTAATGAAACACATAAAGATAAAAAATGGATTGTATCTAATTTGTTAAAGAAAAAGAATTTTTCTAGAAGTATTTTAAATACTTTGGTTAAAAAAAAGTTTTTTCAAATTAAAGAAAAAGAAGTTTCAAGAATATTAGAAAATGAAAATGTTTTTAATCAAAAAGATATTGAGTTAACAGTTTTGCAAAAGCAAGCTTTGGAAAAAATTAATCAATCATTTAAAGAAAAAAATGTATGTCTTTTACATGGTGTTACTTCTTCTGGAAAGACAGAAATATATATTCATTTAATTAGACAGCAACTTAATTTAGGAAAGCAGGTTTTATATCTTTTGCCTGAAATTGCATTAACTTCCCAAATGATTTCACGATTAAAGCAAAATTTTGGCAAGTATGTTGTAGTAACTCATTCTAAAAAAAATATTTCTGAACGTGTTGAGGTGTGGAGAGAATTACAAAAAAATAAGTTAAATATTGTTCTTGGAACTAGATCTTCTTTATTTTTTCCATTTAATAATTTAGGCTTAATAATCGTTGATGAGGAGCATGATTCTTCTTTTAAACAACAACAACCAAATCCAAAATATCACGCAAGAGATGCATCAATTTATTTAGCTTCTTTACATAAATCTAAAGTTTTATTAGGTTCAGCAACTCCATCATTAGAATCATATTATAATGCTAAGATTGGTAAGTATGGTCATGTAGAGCTGTTAGAGAGATATAAAGGAGTCAAAATGCCAAAAATAGATGTTATTGATATCTTAAAAGCAAAACGTAAAAAAAGTATGGATGATATGTTTTCTTTACATCTTTTAGATTCAATAAATACTTGTCTAAGTAATGGAAAACAAGTTATTTTATTTCAAAACCGTAGAGGTTATTCTTCAATTTTATCATGTAATAATTGTGGATTTGTTCATACTTGTATTCATTGCGATGTTAGTTTAACTTATCACAAAGAAAATCATAATTTAAAATGTCATTATTGTGGATATGAACAAATCAAAATTGATAAATGTAGTAAATGTAATTCTAATTTACTTGAAGAAAAAGGTTTTGGAACAGAACAGGTTGAAGAAAAATTAAAAAAAATATTTTGTGATATTAGTGTTGGTAGAATAGATTATGATACTACCAAAAATAAAAATCAATTAAAAAAAATTATTTCGTCATTTGAAAACGGTGATATAAAAATTTTAGTTGGTACTCAAATGATAGCTAAGGGTTTTGACTTTGATAATGTTGGTTTAGTAGCAGTGTTAAATGCAGATAGTATTTTGCAATTTCCTGATTTTAGGGCATATGAAAGAGCTTTTTCATTAATGATGCAAGTTTCAGGTAGGGCAGGTAGAAGAGATGACCTCGGTAAGGTTTGCATACAAACTTTTAATAAAAATGATGATATTTTTGGTTTTCTCATTAAAAATGATTTTAAAAAATTTATAAATATAGAAATAGAACAAAGAAGAAAATTTTTATATCCTCCGTTTGTTAGACTTATTAAAATTACATTAAAGCATAAGAATGTAAATAATCTAGATTTGTTCTCAGAACATTTTAGTTCTTTATTAAGAAAAAGTTTTGGAAATAGAGTTTTGGGTCCTGTATATCCTTTAGTTTCAAAAATTAGAAATTATTATCATAAAGATATACTTTTAAAAATTGAAAATAAATCATCGTTTAAGAATGCAAAGGATATATTAGATATTATAATTGAACAGATAAAAACTAATTATTCAAAAAGTCAAACTATAATTAGTGTTGATGTTGATCCAAACTAATCTATACAAATATTTTGTTATTAAAAAAAGGATTTTCTGGGTAAGGAGCAATCAATTGAATTGATGTTTTTTTTATTGGATGTGTAAATTTAATTTTCCAAGCATGTAAGTCAATACCACCATTTTTATTAGTTCTATGAGCACCGTATTTGACATCTCCTTTTATATTACATTTTATATTTGCAAGTTGTACTCTGATTTGGTGATGTCTACCAGTTTGAGGTTTTATTTTTAGTAAAAAGTAATTTTTAAATTTTTTAAAAAGTTTATATTCTAGAATAGCTTTTTTGCCTCCATCTTTTGTTATGAAAGATTTATTATTTTTTTCATTTTTTTTTAAAAAGTTTTTTAATTTTCCTTGTTCAGCTGGTGGTTTTTTTTCTACAATGGCAAGATATGTTTTATTTACTTCACGATTGCTAAATTGTAGATTCATTCTTGCTAATGCTTTGCTAGTTTTTGCAAATAATAGGACTCCAGATGTTGGCCTATCAAGTCTGTGAATTGTTCCTAAAAAAACATTTCCTGGTTTGTTGTATTTTTTTTTAATGTACTCTTTTACAATTTCTAATAAAGGTTGGTCTCCAGTTTTATCTCCTTGAACTAAAATCCCATTTTTTTTATTGATAGCTATTAAATGATTGTCTTCATACAATATTTCTAGCATTAGTATTGCTCATTTTTGTTAGGAAAATTTTTAGATTTTACATCAGTTATATAGTGTCCAACTGCTTTGGTAATATCATCAAATAGATTTAAGTATCTCCTTAAAAATCTTGGATTAAATTCATTTGTCATTCCTATCATATCATGTAATACAAGAACTTGACCATCAACATTATTTCCTGCACCGATACCAATTACAGGAATAGAAATACTTTCAGCAACTTTTTTTGCTAAATCTGCTGGTACTTTTTCAAGAACAAGAGCAAAGCATCCAGATTTTTCTAATAATATAGCATCTTTAATTAATTTTTTTGCTTCTTTCTCTTCTTTAGCTCTTACGTTATATGTGCCAAATTTATAAATTGACTGTGGTGTTAAACCTAGATGTCCCATTACAGGAATGCCTGCACTTAATATTCTATCTATAGATTCTTTTATCTCTTCACCTCCTTCTATTTTTACAGAATGTGCTCCACTTTCTTTCATTATTCTAATAGCTGAAGTTAAAGCTTCTTTAGAGTTTCCTTGATATGTTCCAAAAGGAAGATCAACAACAACTAACGCTCTATTTGTTGCTCTAACAACTGAAGATGCATGATAAATCATTTCATTTAGTGTTATTGGTAATGTTGTTTCATGACCTGCCATAACATTTGAAGCTGAATCTCCTACTAAAATAACTTCTACTCCGGCTTTATCAATTATTGTTGCAAGAGTAAAGTCATAAGCTGTCAACATAGTAATTTTCTCTCCAATACTTTTCATCTCATTAAGAGTATTGGTAGTAATTTTTTTATGATATTTTTTTAATGCCATTTTTAGTTATTTATAAGTACAACAAAACATTCTTTTAATCCGCTCATGTATAATATTTTTTGATGTTTTATAGCTTCATCCAAGGTGTTAAATTTACCAGAAAGATATATATATGTTCCTTTTTTTGTTTTTTCACTCCAGATTTGCTCTGGAAAAATAAATGATTGATTATCAATTTTATTTAAATATACACCAACTTGGACGCTATAAATAGTTTTTTTCTCAGTATTGATAAAAGTTGTTTGAGGAGAATAACGAACAATTTTAGTTTCTTTTATTTTTTCAGTATCAATATTTACACCATTTACTTCAAAGTCTTTCATCACAAACAACTTTTTTAAGTCTAAATTTTCTTGATTGAGTTGTTTGTTTTTTTCCTTTTCATGTTTTATTGTTTTTTCTCTCTTTTCAAGCTCACTCACTAACATTGAATTATTATTACTAAGTTGTTTAGTTACTGCATCATGTTTTTCTTGAACTTCTTGTAGTTTGATTAATTTTTTTTGAGCTTGAGAAAGTTTTGAACTAGTATTATTATATTTTTTTTCTAATCTAGAAATTTTATCTGACAAGTTAGCTTTCTCTTTTTTGTAAGAGATATTTTTTGCTTTCAAATTACTTATGTCTAGTTCTAACTTTTTTATTTTTTCTTTTTGTGTATTTCTATCTTTACTGTTTTTTTCTTTTAGTTTTTGAAGTTTAGATTTCTCTTTATTAAGTTTACTTTCAACTAATTCAATATTTTTGTCAAGTTTATTGATTAATTTATCTTTTTCTTTTATCGTATTACTCTTTGACAAAATTTGATTTGTTAGTTCAATATTTTCGTTTTCGGCTTTAAGATTTTTTTCTTGAGATTTTTTAAGTAATTTATTAAGATTAGTTATCTCTTTGTTCAATGAGCTAACTTTTTTTAGATCATTATCGATGTTAATTATTTTTTTATTGACTGAATCAAGTTTGTTAGATAATTGTAAATTATTTTTCTTAAATAATTTTAAACTATCATTTTTTTCTATAATTACAGCATTTAAGTTGTTTATTTTTAAGTTACTTTGGTATTCTAAATTTGGATTTAGATTCGCATATTTGTTTTCATCAGTATTTAAGTAAAAATAATCAATTCGTGCTTTTGTTAATGGAGTAATAATAATGCCTGAATAACCTTTATTAAAATCATCAATAAAAAATGAAGTAATATAATTTCGATTTATATATATTTCATATAAATTTTTTTCACTTCTAATTTCTATAATGTTTTTTTTATCTCCTTCATTAATTATAGAGTTTTTAATCCATCCATTATTTTTTTTATCACCACTTAAAATGTCATATTTTTTATCTGAATATTTTTTAATTCTATATTGATTTTTTCGATTGATTTCAAATATAATTGCACCATTACCATTTTCTTGAGCTTTTAATATAATTCCTAATGATGCATTATTATTTTTTGAAGGACCGACTCTAATAGATGTTTCTAAAATAAAATTACTACATTCAATTTCTTGTGCAATAATCGCATATTCTGTTTTTTCGTTGTTTCTACTTAAGAGATAATCACCATTATCTATAATAAAATAATTATCCATATCAGTCATTATTTTAAAAACATCTGTTTTTTCATTAAAATTTTCATTTATAACTCTGGTTGTAAATGATTTTTTAGAAATATCTTGACTATACAAACAAATATTGCAAATGATTAAATTAAAGATAAATATTATTAATATTTTATTCATTATTCTTTATTTTGAGTTTTTAGCAAATTTACAAATAAAGCTATTATCTTTTCACATAATTAGATAACTTTGCAATCATGAATATATTTTTTTCTTTACTAATTCTAATTTTATGTTTTTTTTCTTCTTGTGATAATGACTTTGAAGTAAATAGTAATTGGGAAGAAGTTACAATTGTGTATGGTCTATTAGATGCTGGAAATTCCAATTCTTCACAAGAAGTAAGAATTAATAAAGCTTTTCTAGGCCAAATGGATGCCTATGAAATGGCGAAATACAAGGATTCAATCAATTTTGATACCACAAATTTAAATGTTACTATATATAAAATCAAAAATAATATAGTTATAGATTCTGTTAGATTGCATCCAGAAATTACAGTTAGAAATGGAGATGTTTTTAATGATACTTTAGTCACTTATAAATTTTTTAAAGATAATTTTTTGCAATCATCTTCTTCTTATGAACTTAACATCAAAAATAAAAATTCACAGAATATTGTTTCATCATTTACAAATATTATTCCCAATTTTTCATGGGGGACTCAATTTAAACCATTTTATAATATAGGTTTTTATAAAAATGACCTTTCTGATTATGATGATAAGCAAATCAACTGGCGTAATGTTGATTATGGTCAAATATATCAATTAAATTTAGAATTTAATTATTCAGAAATTAATCAAATTTCTGGTGAAACTACTTTTCATTCTTTAGACTGGATACAACCTATTGAAATTTATACTAGTGGAGAGATGAGTACCAAGTTAGAAGGAGATTTATTCTTTAAATTTTTAAAAGATAATATTCAAAAAAATAATGATGTTGAGAGAGTATTTGAAAGTATATACATAGAAATGACTGTTGGTACTGAAGAACTAAACACTTACATTAATGTTAATAAACCAATTACAGGAATAGTTCAGGAGCGACCAGTATATACTAATATTATTAATGGTATTGGTTTGTTTAGTTCAAGATACACACATAGGGATTTAATTTTAAATTCTCAAGATCAAGATAATAAAGGTCTTACCAATGCAACTCATTACTATATTAATAATCAGCTCGATAGAAATTTTAATTATCCATTTGACTTTTAACTGACTCTTTGTCATTAATCAGCATTAATTTATGAAAAAAAATGAAATTTTGACATGATTTCATTTTAATTTTGATTTGGCACTATAATTGCACCTTTTACAAATAGAAAATAAAATGTTTAATTTTAAAAATAAAAAAAATGAGTAAAATTATCGGAATTGATTTAGGGACAACAAATTCATGTGTTTCTGTTATGGAAGGAAATGAGCCAGTTGTTATTCCTAATGCTGAAGGTGCTAGAACAACTCCTTCTATTGTTGCATTTATTGATGGTGGAGATAGAAAAGTAGGAGATAGTGCAAAAAGACAAGCTATTACAAATCCTACAAAAACTATTTCTTCAATCAAGAGATTTATGGGGGAAAGTTTTTCTGCTATGAGTAAAGAAATTAAAAATGTTTCGTACAAAGTAGTTAAAGGAACTAATAATACACCTCGAGTTGATATAGACGGAAAAAAATATACTCCTCAAGAAATTTCTGCTATGATTCTTCAAAAAATGAAAAAGACAGCAGAAGATTATTTAGGTACATCAGTATCAGAAGCTGTAGTCACTGTTCCAGCATATTTCAATGATGCACAAAGACAAGCTACAAAAGAAGCTGGAGAAATAGCTGGTCTAAAAGTTAAAAGAATTATTAATGAGCCAACAGCAGCAGCATTAGCTTACGGTTTAGATAAAACTGATAGTGATAAAACTATAGCTGTCTTTGATTTAGGAGGAGGTACTTTTGACATTTCAATTTTAGAGCTTGGAGATGGAGTGTTTGAAGTTAAGTCAACCAATGGAGATACTCACTTAGGAGGTGATGATTTTGATCAAGTAATTATTGATTGGTTAGCTACAGAATTTAAGAAAGATGAAAATCTTGATTTGAGAGAAGATCCAATGGCTTTACAAAGATTAAAAGAAGCTGCAGAAAAAGCAAAGGTGGAACTTTCTTCTTCTTCTCAAACTGAGATTAATTTACCATACGTTACAGCTACTGCTTCTGGTCCTAAGCATCTAGTTAGAACCTTAACTAGGTCTAATTTTGAACAGCTGGCAGATAAATTAATACAAAACACAATAAAACCTTGTAAAGAAGCCATGAAAGATGCTGGTTTGTCTCCAAGTGATATAGATGAAGTTATTTTAGTTGGAGGATCTACCAGAATACCTGCAATACAAAATGTAGTAGAAGATTATTTTGGTAAAAAACCTTCTAAAGGAGTAAACCCTGATGAAGTAGTTGCTGTAGGTGCTGCAATTCAAGGAGGTGTTTTATCTGGAGATGTTAAGGATGTTCTTTTACTTGATGTAACCCCTCTTTCATTAGGTATTGAAACTATGGGAGGAGTTATGACAAAATTAATTGAATCAAACACTACTATTCCAACCAAAAAATCAGAAGTTTTTTCAACTGCTGCTGATAATCAACCTGCAGTTGATATTCATGTTTTACAAGGAGAAAGGCCAATGTCGGCTGATAATAAATCTATTGGAAGATTTCAATTGGCAGATATTCCTCCAGCTCCTAGAGGAGTTCCGCAAATTGAAGTTACTTTTGACATTGATGCAAATGGAATTTTAAATGTTTCTGCAAAAGACAAAGCAACAGGAAAGGAACAAAATATCAAGATTGAAGCATCTTCTGGGCTATCTGATGATGAAATCAAAAAAATGAAAGAAGAAGCTGAAGCTAATGCTGATGCTGATAATAAGGCAAAAGAAACAGCGGATAAAGTTAATGCTGCTGATGCTATGATTTTTCAAACTGAAAAGCAATTAAAAGAATTTGGAGATAAGTTATCACCAGAAAAGAAAACTCCTATTGAAGATGCATTGAAAGATTTAAAAGAATCCTTTGAAAAGAAAGATTTGCCTTCAATAGACGCTTCAATGGAAAAGATTAATGAAGCATGGAAGGCAGCATCTGAAGAAATGTATAAGGCAACTGAGGAACAAAAAAAATCACAAAATCCTGAACAAAGTAACAAAGAAGGAAGTGATGATGTTACTGACGTAGACTTTGAAGAAGTAAAGGAATAAGCAATTGTTTTTTTAATTTTTTAAGAAAGGCCCCATTAGGGGCTTTTCTTATATTTGCAGAATATTAAATTTTTAATAAAAAATATTTTAAGAAAAAAACATGAAAATTTTATCAGAAAAAAATATAATTATTACTGGAGGAAGTAGAGGTATTGGTAAGGGTATAGTAGAAAAATTTGCAGAACAAGGAGCGAATATAGCTTTTACATGTATGAAAATGTCTGATGAATCATTTGAATTAGTCAAGAATATAGAACAATTTGGAGTTAAAATAAAAGCATACGAATCAGATGCTTCTGATTTTGATTCCGCTATAAATTTAGCCGAAACTGTACTAAATGATTTTGGTAGTATTGATGTTTTGGTAAATAATGCTGGAATTACCAAAGACAATTTACTTATGAGAATGAGTGAATCGGATTTTAATGATGTTATGAAAATTAATATGAATTCTGTTTTTAATAATACAAAAGCAGTTTTAAGGCAAATGCTCAAACAAAAAAGAGGTTCAATTATAAATCTAAGTTCAGTAGTTGGTGTAAAGGGAAATGCAGGACAGTCAAATTATTCTTCGTCAAAATCTGCTATTAATGGTTTTACAAAATCAATAGCATTAGAGTTAGGGTCAAGAAATATTAGATGTAATGCGATTGCTCCAGGTTTTATTGAAACAGAAATGACTAAATCTTTAAAAGATGATGTAGTTGAACAGTGGAGACAGAATATTCCACTTAAAAGAGGAGGTTCTGCTTTAGATGTTGCAAATACAGCATTATTTTTGGCATCTGACATGTCAAGCTACATCACAGGTCAAGTGATAAATGTTTGTGGTGGTATGCTTACATAGTTAAATGAGTTTAAATTTAGATTTTTCATTTTACTATATCTTATTCTGTTTAATAATAGCTTTATTTTTTTCATATTTCCTTTATAGAAATGAAAAAAAAATATTTTCAGAAAAACTTATATTAATTTTATCTATTTTACGTTTTTTAAGTGTTTTCTTAATTTGTTTATTACTTTCTAATCCAATACTTAATACAGTTGCTAAATCTTTTGAAAAACCAATTGTGATTGTTGCACAAGATGTTTCAAAATCAATCTCTGAAGATGTTTTTGATGATTTAAAAGCCTTAGAAAATTATGATAAAGATTTTGATGTGCGTTTTATTTCTTTTTCAGACAAGGTAGATTTAGGACTTTCAAGAGAAAGAAATGGTTTGAAGACTAGTTTTAGTAATTTGTTTTCAGAAATAGAAAATCGTTATTCAAACAAAAACCTTTCTAGTATTGTATTAGCTTCAGATGGAATTTATAATAGTGGTTCTAATCCTTTATATTTTAAAAATTTAAATGTTCCTATTTTCTCTATTGCTTTGGGTGATACTACAGTAAAAAAAGATATTGGGATTTTAGATGTTGATTTTAATAAAATAGTATTTTTAGGTAACAAATTTTCAATTGATGTTTCGATTTTTGGTACAAAGACAAATCAAAAAACAACTAGTTTTTCTATTTATAATAATGGAGTTAAAGTTATAAGTGAATTAATTAATATTTCTAATAGTAATTATACTAAAAATAGATATAATTTAGAAGCGAAAAAAGTTGGTTTACAAGAATATACTATTGTTTTAGATGGTTTAAGAGATGAAGAAAATTTAAATAATAATGTTTTTAAATTTTTTGTAGATGTTATTGATACTAGAAATAAAATATTAATTTTAAATTCGTTTGTTCATCCTGACTTAGCAACCTATAAAAATATAATAGAAAGCAATAAAAATTATGAAATAGATTCTTATAAAACTACTGATTTTAATGGAGATATTAATGACTATCAATTAATAGTATTATTTGGATTAGATTTATCTGCAAATACTTTAAATCTTTTATATAATAGTTCAGTTCCCTTAATAGTTTTTGAAACTAATGATTTTGATTTTAGGGATCAGAATAATCAAATTATCAGCTTTATTTCGGAAGATATTTTNGAGNTTGTAGATGTTGCNAAAAATAAAACCTTTAATAAGTTTAAATTTTCTGATAAATTTNTACAATTTATTAAGTCTGCNCCTCCTTTACTAACAAATTATGGAAAATTTTCNTTTTTTGATAATNTTGAATTTATAATTGAACAAAAAGTTAATGGTATTTTANCAAACAAACCTATTATTTCTCTATACGAAGGAAATAATAGAAGAATAGCTTTTGTAAATGCACAAGGTTTTTGGAAATGGAAACTATATGATTTTTCTATAAATGATAATCATAATAATATAAACGAGTTATTTTTAAAATTAACACAATATCAAGTTCTAGAAAAAGATAAAAGTCGCTTTAGAATTAACTGCAAAGATAAATTTCTAGAAGATAAGAATATTTCTTTCGAGGCCAATTTATTTAATGAAAGTTATGAATTAGTCGTTGACAAAGAAATTGATATGTATATATCAGATAATAATGAAAATGAATATAGATATCAATTTTTAAATGACGGTAAAAATTATTATTTAGATATTGGTAAAATGAGCGTAGGTAAATATAGCTACTTGGCAAAGGTAAAATCAAGTGATTTACAAAAAAGAGGATCTTTTCATGTCGTTCCAATTCAACTTGAGGAAAATTCAATAGTTGCTAATCATAAATTGTTAAGAGAAATGTCTAAAAGAAGTAATGGTAATATTTATTTTATGCATCAAATGGATAATTTAATGAAAAAAGTTTTTAATAAAAGAAACAATGTAAAGGTTATTTATTTAACAGAAAAAATGCAAGGAATAATTAATATACCTTGGATTTTGTTAATTTTGCTAAGTGTAATTTTTATAGAGTGGTTTGTAAGAAGATATAATGGATTAGTATAACTTTAGTAAACATTTTATAAATTTGCCTTTTTAAAAAAAAGTATAACTTAAAAAAAAATAATATGGAAAATCAAGGGTTACCAAGAGCTATGGTCGTAGGGATTTTAGCTCTAATTTTTATTGTTTTATTTGGTTCCAGTATGTTTTATACAATTGAACCTGGTGAAAAAGGAATTATATTTAGAAAGTTTGGAGATGGTTTAGATAAAGAAACTATTTATGGTCAAGGATTTCATATAATAGCTCCTTGGAATACATTACACATCTATGATGTGAAAATTCAAGAAACATTTGAAAAAATGGAGGTTTTATCTAAAAATGGTTTATCAATAAAAATAGATTTGTCATATAGATATAAGCCAGTTGATGATAAAATAGGCTATCTGCATGATGAGATAGGAAGAAATTATTTAGAAAGGATAATAAAGCCTGAGATAAGATCAGTTACTCGTGAAGTAATTGGAAATTACTTACCTGAAGAATTATACTCTACTAAACGTGAGGCAATTGAGGATGAGATAGAAGAAACAACTAGATCTAAAGTTGCTGAGAAGTATTTATCATTAGATGCAATTTTAGTTAGGGATGTTACATTACCTCAAACTTTAAGAGCAGCCATTGAACAAAAACTAAAACAAGAGCAAGAATCTTTAGAGTATGAATTTAAAATTGCCAAAGCTAAGAAAGAAGCTGAAAGAAAGGAAATTGAGGCTAAAGGTATCGCAAAGTTCCAAAAAATTGTAACTCAAACAATTACACCACAACTTTTAAGATGGAAAGGAGTTGAAGCTACTCAAGAAATAGCAAAATCAGAAAACTCTAAAGTTATTGTAATTGGAAACGGAGATGGAGATTTACCTATTATTTTAGGAGGACAACAATAAAATAATTTAATTTTAAAAAAAATGAACAAAAAAATAATTTTTACTCTGATAATGTTAATTCCCTTTTTTGTTTTTTCTCAAAAAAGAAGTAAAAAATCATCAAAAAATTCTGAGACTGCAATGTACGATATGATGACAATCAAGGGAGTTGAGGTGCCTTTTATGGAATTTATTCCTGAAGAAGAAAAAACAGATTTATCAAATGATCAACTTATAGAATTTCAGATGAAATCTATGCTTCAGCCAGGAAAATTTAAAATTTCATTAGACTTTGGCAATATACAAACTAAAGAGACAACAGAATTAATGAGAGCAGCAAGTCGTTATAATTCAATGATGGTAGCAGTTAATGCATTAAATGCTAAAGGCTGGGAGTTTGTTTCATCAGATATTATCGCAAATCAAGAGGTTATTATTCATTATTATTACATGAGAAAAAAGAAATAACATTTTATGTTATTTTATTTCCATTAATGATGATATCTTTAATTAGATTTTGACCAAAAGAATAATGTAAGAAACTATATGATGGTATTTTTTTAGTTATAAAAAGATTAGCTTTTTTTCCTATACTAATACTGCCAAGACTTTTTTCTTCTCCCATTGCATAAGCTGTATTTATTGTAGTAGCATTAATTACCTCTTCTGGTTTTAGTTTTAGTTTTATACAGCCTAGTGAAGAAATAAAATTCATATTTCCACTTGGTGATGAACCTGGGTTGTAATCACTTGCTAGAGCTATAGGTAAGCCTAAGTTTATCATTTTTCTAGCTGGACTATATGGAATTGATAGAAAAAAAGAGCATGAAGGTAGAATAGTGGGCATACATTTGGAATTTATAAGTGCTTCAAAATCTTTTTCCTTCATTTCTTCTAAATGATCGACTGATAAAGCTCCCATATTTACACATGCTTTTACCCCTCCAATACTATTAAATTGATTTACATGTGTTTTTGCTTTAAGATTATAATTTTTAGCTGCAGAAAGCAATTTTATTGTATCCTTAACATCGAAATATCCTACTTCACAAAAAATATCAATATAATCAGCTAAATTTTCTTTTGCAACTACGGGAAGCATTTTGTCAATTATTAAGTCTAAGTATTGATCTTTATTGTTTTTATATTCAGGAGGAACTGCATGAGCAGCTAAAAATGTTGATTTAATTGTAATAGGAGAAGTTTCTTTTAACTTTTTTATTACTCTAAGCATTTTTATTTCTGATTCTAAATTTAAACCATATCCACTTTTTATCTCTATAGCTCCAGTTCCCAGTAGAGTTACTTCCTTTAATCTATTTAAAGCACTTTCATATAAATTTTCTTCAGTAGTATTTCTCAATTTTATAGCAGAGTTAATGATGCCACCTCCTTTTTCTGCGATTTGTTGATAAGAAAGACCATTAATTTTATCAATAAATTCTTGTTCTCTACTGTGTGAGAAGACTATATGTGAATGGGAATCACAGTAAGAAGGGAAAACAGTTCCTTCTTCAGCATCAATAATTTCAATATTATTCCAATCATCAATTCCTTTCCATTCTTTCATACATCCAAAATCTGTTATTCTTTCATTTTCAATTTCTAGATATGCGTCTTTAATTGTTTGAATATTTGACATTTCTGAACCAGCTACCCATTTTTTTGGCTTTTTTTCTACTTGAACAAGCTCTGCTATATTCTTTATTATCTTTTTCATATTTAGCTAAAATACAAAATTCAACCAAACCAAATATGTTATATTTGCCTTATGGCTAACACCTTTGGAAAGATATTTAGACTTACTACTTTTGGGGAATCTCACGGCAAGGCAATAGGAGGTATTATAGATGGATGTCCATCTGGTTTAGATTTAAACCTTTCAACTATTCAGAAACAACTTAATAGAAGAAGACCAGGTCAGTCTATGATTACTTCTCAAAGAAATGAGACTGATAAATTAGAAGTTTTATCTGGAATTTTTAATAAAAAAACTACTGGTGCTCCTATTGGTTTTATAATTAGAAATAAAAATCATAAATCACAAGATTATGATTATCTTAAAAATACATTTCGTCCATCGCATGCAGATTTTACTTATGAAAAGAAATATGGATTAAGAGATTATAGAGGTGGTGGTAGGTCTTCTGCTAGAGAAACTGCATGTAGAATTGTAGGTGGGTCAGTAGCACAACAAATTCTAAGTAAATTTGGTGTAAGTATATTTGCTTATGTTTCTCAAATTGGCGATGTTAAGCTAGATAAACTTTATTCTGAAATAGATTTTTCTCAAATTGATTCAAATATTGTTAGGTGTCCTGATAATAAGTGTGCAAAAAAGATGATCACCTTAGTTAACAATATTAAAAAAAATCAAAATACAATTGGAGGAGAAGTTTTTGTAGTTGCAAAAGGGGTTCAAATAGGATTAGGAGAGCCTATTTTTAATAAGCTTCAAGCTGACTTAGCAAAAGCTATGTTGAGTATTAATGCTGTTCATGCATTTAAGTATGGTTTTGAAGGAGTAAATATTTCATCTTCAAAAGGAAGTGAAGTGAATGATATTTTTACAAATATTGATGGGAAAACATTCACAAATTTTTCAGGTGGAATACAGGGGGGGATAAGTAATGGTAATGATATTTATTGTAGTGTTGCGTTTAAACCTGTTTCTACTATTATGAAAAAGCAGGAAAGCATTGATAAGCAAGGAAGGAAAATTGAGATTAACAATATTGGAAGGCATGACCCGTGTGTTGTGCCTAGAGCTGTTCCTATTGTTGAGAGTATGATGGCATTAACTCTTGTTGATCATTTATTAATTAAAAGAACAAATAGATTATAAAATATGAAAGGTATGTCTTTGCATTGGAAAATAATTATAGGTATGATTTTTGGAATTATTTTTGGCTTATTGGCTAATAATTTTGGCTTAGTACTTTTTACTCAAAATTGGATAAAGCCTTTTGGTGTAATTTTTGTTAATCTATTGAAATTAATTGCGGTTCCATTAGTTTTTGCTTCTTTAGTTAAAGGGATTTCATCACTTTCTAATACTTCTAAAATTTCTGTTATTGGATTTAAAACTATAATTTTTTATATTTTATCTACTGTTATTGCTGTTACAATTGGCTTGATTTTAGTTAATGTAATTCAGCCTGGTAATGCATTTTCTGAAATAGCAAAAAATGATTTGAAAAAATCTTATTCGAGTGAAATTGTTGAAAAAATTAATTCTGCAGAAGATGTGCAAGGAGGTGGTCCATTACAATTTTTAGTTGATATAGTTCCTTCAAACATTATATATTCAGCTACCGAAAATAAAAATATGTTGCAAATAATTTTTTTTGCTATTATTTTTTCAATTTCAATGATAATGTTACCAAAAGAAAATGTTAAGTATGTTAAGGGATTTTTTGATGGAATTAATGATATTATTTTAATGATAGTTGATTTAATTATGAAGGTTTCTCCTTATGGTGTTTTTGCTTTACTTTCTGGTTTAGTAGTTGATTTTGGTGGTAGTTCAAATATTTTTATTGCTTTGGGTATGTATTCTTTAACAGTTGTTATTGGTTTATTAATAATGATTCTAGTTTTTTATCCAACAATTTTATATCTATTTACTGATATAAAATATCTACAATTTTTCAAAGGGATATCACCAGCACAAATGCTTGCATTTTCAACAAGTTCTAGTGCTGCAACTTTACCAGTTACTATGGAGAGATGTGAACAGGAATTGGGTGTTTCAAAACAGATTTCTTCTTTTGTACTTCCTTTAGGTGCGACTATAAACATGGACGGAACATCTCTCTATCAAGCAGTCGCTGCTGTATTTATAGCGCAAGCTTTTGGATATGATTTAAATTTTTCAGATCAACTAACTATTATTTTAACAGCAACACTTGCTTCAATTGGTTCAGCAGCAGTTCCTGGTGCAGGAATGGTAATGTTAGTTATTGTTCTTTCATCTGTTGGGATTAACCCTCAAGGAATTGCTTTGATTTTTGCAGTTGACAGAATACTAGATATGCTTCGAACTGTTGTTAATGTTTCTGGAGATGCTACGATTGCTAAATTAGTTGATGCTTATAATGATTAAAAATTTAATTTTTATAAGATTTTTTTTAATACTCTTTTTAATAATTAAATCTGTATCTTCTCAAGAATGTTTTCCAGATGATCGCAAATCTATTCGTTTGTTTAAGAAAGCCGAAAAATATATTAGTAAAGGTAAAATTTANGATGCCCAAGAGATATTAAAATTATATAACGATCCCTTTTATGTTTTTTTAAAAATTAAGATTGCTTGGATAAAAAAAAATTATGTTAAAGTTGAAAATGACGGATTAGTTTTAATTAATAATTGTCCAAATACTTTTCCTCTAGTGTATTACTACTTAGCTAAGATATATTTTGATAGAAATGAATATATTAAGTCAAAGTTGTACATGCAAAAAGTAGTTGAATTAAAATCAACCGATTTCCCTTTTAATGATGTTGATAAAATTTTAGAAAGNTCATCAGTNATGGTTAACATAATAGAAAATCCAGTTAAGTTTTCCCCATCATTAGTAAAGGGTTTATCTACTAAATATGATGAATATNTACCAGTAATTTCTCCAGATCAAGAAATAGCATTTTTCACTAGAAGATCTATTAAGGATGGACTAGATTTTTTGGTTCCTAGTTATGTTGAAGAATTCATGATAAGTCATAAGCTAAATGGTGAGTTCGACTCAGGAAATGCTTTGCCTTATCCCTTTAATATGAACAATAATGAAGGTGCAGCAAGTATTTCTATTGATAATAAAATATTATATTTTACAAGTTGTAGTAGGAATATTAATGGTTATAATAATTGTGATATTTTTTATGTTTACCGAAATAAAACTGGATGGTCAAATATTTTTAGTTTTCCAAATACAGTTTCAAGAGAAGAAAGTTGGGAGTCTCAACCTACAGTTTCTTCTGATGGTAAAAAAATTATTTTTGCTAGCGATAGAAAAGGAGGGTATGGTGGGGTAGATTTGTATGAAACTAATTTAGTTGATGGAAAATGGAGTGNTCCGGTAAATCTTGGGCCTGTAATTAATACTATTTCAGATGAGAAATCTCCTTTTTTACATACAGATAACCAAACTTTGTTTTTTTCTTCCACATCTTTTCCAAGTTTAGGAGGTTTTGATATTTTTTATTCAAGATTAGACAAAGATTTGAAATGGACACAGCCAAAAAATATAGGTTATCCTATTAATACAAAAGGTGATGAAATTGCTTTGTTTGTTACAACTGATGGAGTNAAAGCTTGTTTTGCATCAAATCAAATAAATGAAGAGGGGGGATGGGATATTTTTTCATTTGATTTGCATGAATCTGCTAAACCAAAGAGAGTACTCTTTTTGAAAGGGAATATATTTTCTAAAAATACTTTATTAGATAAAGATATGAGTTTAGAAGTTAAAAATATTAAAACAAATGAAGTTACAACTATTAAAGTGGATTCTGGGTCTTATGTGGCTTCTTTGGTTTTAGAAGACGATGATGATGTGGTGTTTTCATTAAAAGAAGAAGGTTATTCTTTTGAATCAATTTACATTGATTCGGAAGATTCTACATTTGACTCTCCAAGTCAAGTCAACTTTGATTTAGATGTTTTAGAAGTTGGTTCAACCTTTGATTTAGATAATATATATTTTGAAACAAATAGTTTTAATATTTCTAGTATTTCCAAAAAAATCTTAAATGAATTTATTGATTATTTNAGAATTAATAATACTCTNGTATTAGAAATAAGTGGGTATACTGATAGCATTGGAAATTTTTTAGAAAATAAAGTTCTGTCAGAAAAACGAGCTAAATCTGTTTATGATTTTATTTTAAAAAANGGAATANTAAAAAATAGGCTTTCNTACNTTGGTTATGGTGAGTTAAATCCTGCNGTNTCAAATTCTACAAAAAAAGGNAGAGCAAAAAATCGGCGTACTGAATTTAAAGTNATTAGAAAATAAAACTATCTAACTTCTTTTATTCTTGCTTTTTTACCTTGTAAATCTCTTAAGTAGAAGATNCGAGCTCTTCTAACTTTACCTTTTTTGTTAACTTCTATTTTTTCAATAGAAGGTGAGTTAATGGGGAATATTCTTTCAACATTTATAGAATGAGAGATTTTTCTTATAGTAAAAGTTTCAGTATTACCTGATCCTCTTCTTTGAATAACATCTCCTTTAAAAAACTGAGTTCTTTCTTTATTCCCTTCTTTTATTTTATAATAAACTGTAATATTATAACCTGCTTTGAATTCAGGAAAATTTCTTTTAGTTACTAAATTTTGTGATATTTCATTAATAATATTCATATTATAAAAATATTGATTTTAAAAAATAGTTTGCAATATTACAAAAAAAATATTTTATATTTTGTTTAAATTAAGTTAAAAGATCAGGCCTTCTTTGCTTTGTTCTTTTTAAGGATTCTTCTTCTCTCCATTTGTCAATTTCTTTTTGATTTCCTGAAAGTAATATTTTAGGCACTTCCATATTTTTATATTTGGCAGGCCTTGTGTAAATAGGAGGTGATAGAAGGTTGTCTTGAAATGAATCTGTTAATGCGGATGTTTCATTAGAAATAACTCCAGGAATAATTCTAACAATAGAATCAATTAAAATTAGTGCTGGTATTTCGCCACCAGTTAAAACAAAATCTCCAATAGATATTTCTTTAGTTATGTGTAATTCTCTTATTCTTTCATCAATTCCTTTGTAATTTCCGCAAAGTAATATTATATTATTATTAATTGATAAATGATTGCATTTTGATTGGGTAAGTCTTTCTCCATCAGGAGTTAGATATATTATTTCATCATATTTCCTTTCAGCTTTTAATTTACTAATTATATTGTCAATCGGTTCTACACATAATACCATTCCTGATCCACCTCCAAACTGATAGTCATCAATATTTTTTTGTTTATTATTTGAATACTGTCTTAAATCATGGATTTTAATATTGACAATATTTTTTGATTGTGATCTTTTTAAAATAGAATGACTAAGTAATTCTTTAAAGTATTTAGGAAAAATAGTAATTATGTCTATTCTCATTTTTTAGTTTTAAAAGGTATGACAAATTGGCATTTTTATAACCATAAGTTATTGTTTTTCAGTTATTATAGAAATATTATATCAATTAATTATTTATGTATAATTTAACTTACTTTGATTTTATTAGAAAATAAAATTTTCCCTTGTTTATCGATTAATTTTATTAAATATATATTTTTTGAATAACTATCTAAAGAAATTACTTCGTTTAATTTAGGTTTATTTTTAATTAAAATTAACTTTCCACTTATATCATAAATATTGATTTGATGAATATCTTTTTTATTAATATATATTTTGTTTTGAGNTATAATTAAATATTTCNTTTTATTTANAAANTTAGTATTTGATGTTGATTCTTGAACAGTTAGAGACGCTGAATGTTTAGTGTCTCCNGTATTTTGTCCATCTCCATTTGCGGCAATTAGCGAACTANAGAATATTACTTCTCCATCAGANGNTNCAAANCCAGGAGCNACCCAGTCAAATGACCAATTTTTTTCATTATTTATTCCATTTACACCAGATGCAGTATGAGTTACAGCTGAATTGTTATTTGTTGTCTTAGTTTCACTTGAATTCGTAATTAGAAAAATTCCTTTTTTATCTCCTTGTTGATTTTCAGCAGTGATTTCAAATCCAAATTTGGATATGTTGTTTTGNTTTATTGATAAATTGATTGTATAAGTTTCTCCAGGAANATANCCAGATGCAGGGATGTTNGAAGAGATACTTGCATTTTGACCTTCTCCAGCGTAGTGGCAACTACTACAACTTTCTAAACCATCACCTAATGANCCTGTTTTACCACCTGGAGACCCGTTTCCAAATGAAGTAGTTTTTTTTGGGTAAAATACTAGAGAAAAACAAATAACTAATATGGGAATTATAAAAATTCGAGGCATAATATAAAATTGTTGTTTTACACAAACATAATATTTATTTTATATTTAATAAAAATTGATGTTATATTTTATATTTTTGATTATCTATTTAAAAATAAAAATGAGAGTTNTTTTTGTTTATATTTTCATATTCATTTTAAGTTTTTCTTATTCAAATTATATATATGCAAATAGTAATTTAATTGATTTTAATCTTGATTCTTTAATGAATTATGACGATTCTTTAACATTAAACAAAGAAAAATTATTTAAAGATTCAATTGATTTGATAAATAAAAAAAATCAAATTTTAAAACAATCAAGAAGCATGTATAATTTAGGTTTAGAAAATCTTAAGAATAGTAAATTTGATATTGCTATTGAAAATTTTACTNGTGCAATAGACTTAGATTCTTCTTTTTCAGATGCATTTTTTTATATGGCTCTTTGTTATGAAAATTATGATATAAGTGCTGCTATTAACAATTACACCATTTCATTTTCTTTAGATTCTTCAAATTTAGAACCATTNTTTAAAATTGCTAATTTACAAATGAAAGATGATTTAGTGATAGCTAAGAAAACTTACTTAAATATAATAGAGTTAGATAATAAATCTTATAAAGGATATTATAAATTAGGCGTTTTAGAATTTTTACTAGATAATTATGAGGAAGCAATAAATTTATTTACTTTATCTATTGATATTAAAAAAGACTCGAGAGCTTATAATGATAGGGCTAGTTGTTATAGAATGCTTTTAAGATATGACGATGCAATTAAAGATTATTTATCATCGATTAAGATTGATCCATCTAATGCTTATGTGCATAATAATTTGGCGAGTTGTTACAAAAAAAATAATNAAAATAAAAAAGCATTAGAAAGCTATTCTAAAGCCATTTCAGTAGATGGTAATTATTTTTTAGCATATAATAATAGATCTGCTTTAAATATTAATCTAAATAATTTAGAAGATGCTCTTTCTGATATAGAAATAGCGATAAAATTAGATCCCAATAACGCTTCTATTTATAATAATAGAGGAGTGATATNTCACAAGAGAAAAAAATACGAAAATGCAATTATGGATTTTAATAAAGCAATAAAAATTGATGANAATTTTACTAAAGCTTATCTAAATAGAGGTATAACAAAACAAATTTTAAGAGATGAGGATGGTGCTTGCAATGATTGGTTTTANGCTAAAGAAAAAGGNTTAGATNTAGCAAATAAATATTTAATAAATGATTGTCAGTAGTATNAAAGAGAGAATATTATTAATNTTTTGCTTTATTTTTTCTAATATTTTAGTTAGTCAAAATATAGATTTTAAAAGATCAAATTTTAAAAACAATAAATCTGNATTAAAGTTGGCTAAAGAAAATTTAGAAAAGGCTGATAAAATNAGAGATAAAGCAATTTCTATTATGGTTAGTATGAAGGATCCAACAACTTACTATAGAGATGCTTTGTTTTACTATATGAAAGCTCAAGAATTTAATCCTAATAATGCAGATTTAAATTTCAAGATCGGAAGTTGTTTGTTGTTTACTAATAGTAAAGCAAAATCATATGATTATTTAAAAAAAGCTAAAGATTTTAATTCTAAATTATCAAATGAATTTAATTTTTATTATGCNATGAGTTTGCACTTAGATTCTCAATTTGATTTAGCTNTAGAATATTTTCAGAAATTTAGGAAAAATGCAAAAAGTAAAGAACTTGATTTATATGCTNCATTAGTTAAAAGATATATTCAACAATGTNATAATGCCAAAAAAAGAGTTGANATTGATAAAGTATGGGTTGATAATTTAGAGCTAAATACTGAATTTGATGAGTGGGGACCTTGTTTAAGTACTGATGGAGATTTATTACTTTTTAGCTCTGATCGTCCAAACAATAATAAACCAAATGAAACAAATTATCATGANTATGATATATATAATTCAATCAGAAATAAAAGAAAATTTTCGATATCAAAACCAATTTCCGAAATTAATACAAAACAAAATAATATAGCAGGCGGTTTATCTTATGATGGTCAAAGAATGTTGTTATATATGAATGAAAACAATAATAATGATGTTTATGAGTCTATACTAAAAGGGGAAAAATGGTCGAAACCTAAAAGAAAAATGGGATTACCACTTCAAGGAGGTAATTCAGGTGGAGATGAGACATTTGCTTCATATGACCCTGCAGATGTTAAGGTCTATTACATAACTGATGGTGGGTATAGTGGAAATAAAGATATATATTTTTCAGGTGTGATGGATAGAGATAAAGATATTTGGGCAGGAGGGCAAAGTGCAGGTGAAAAAATTAATACAAATTTTCAAGAGGGTTCTGTTTATATTCATCCTGATGGACAAAGTATGTATTTTTCTTCTCAAGGTCATAATTCCATAGGTGGTTACGATATTTTTGTTTCATATGTAAATAAATTAGGTCAATGGGAAACGCCCATCAACTTNGGCTATCCTATCAACACAGTCTATGACGACATGTTTTATAGTCCACATGCCAATGGTAAGTTAGCATACATTGCTTCCAACAGAGCAGGGGGTAAAGGAGGGATGGATATTTANAAAGTTACTTTCCAAGGAGCAGACAAGCCTATGAGTGTAAGTATTAAAGACCAATTAATGTCAAGTATAGCACAACCAATTGAAGATAAATCTGTTATAGAACCGATACAAATAACTGAAAAATCTTTAACTGTTTTTAAAGGAAAGATCATAGATGCAATAACTAAGAATCCCATATATTCTGAAATAAAAATTACCTTAAATAAAACTGGAGAAGAGTTTATTACTTTAAATTCTAATAGTTCTACAGGNAAATTTCTTTTATCTCTTCCAGCTGGTGANAATTATGGTATTTCTGTTTTAAGTGATGGCTATCTATTTCATTCTGAAAATTTCAATATTCCTATTAATAGTGGTTTTGATTTAGTTGATAAAGTCATTGAATTAAAGANTATTAAAGTAGGAAGTAATATTACTTTAAGAAATGTTTTTTTTGATTTGGGAAAATCAAAAATCAAAAAAGATTCTTATCCTGAATTAGATAGACTTGTTGATCTATTAAATGATATTTCTACATTAAAAATAGAAATTTCAGGTCATACAGATAATATTGGGAATAAGGATTTTAATGAGTTGCTTTCAATGCAAAGAGCGATTGCTGTTTTAAATTACATTGTTAATAAAGGGATTAATAAGAACAGATTGACTGCAATAGGTTTTGGTGATTCAAAACCTATTGATTCTAATAATACTAAAGNAGGTAGAGCTAATAATAGAAGGACTGAGTTTAAGATTATAGAAAATTAAAATTTGTTTTGTAATTTTTATTTCTGAATTTTTTCTTTTTTGTAAATTTGGTAAAAAATAAATATGTACAAGAAATTATTTTTATTTTTTTTATTTCTGAATTTTTATTTAATTGTAAATGCTCAGCTAGTAGAGATTTCCCCTGGTTCTGGTCCTTTAGTTTGTAATGTCAATAATACTATAGTTCAAGTAACTATAAATACTGATAATTACCCCAATGAGTCAAAATGGTATTTGATTGATCAGACTGGTAATGGGTTTATTAGTTCTTCATTAAATATGAATTCATCTAATTCTCAAGTTACATGGTTATTTTGTGTTCCAAGTACTAATTGTTATTCCTTTGNAATTACAGATTCATATGGTGATGGAATATGTTGTAATTCAGGAAATGGTTCCTATTTTGTTAATTTTAATGGAGTTCAAGTTGTNAATGGAGGAAGTTTTAATTTTATTGAAGAAACATGTAATTTAGGAAGTTGTGTGCAAAATTGTCAAATTACTATTCCATCTAACGCAATTTCTGAAGGTGAGTCTTGCGGAATTGATTCAAATCATGGATGTGATGAGAATTGGAGTATTTCTAATTTTACAATACAAAGTGCTAATAATTGCGCGTGGGGATATGCTAACTCATGGACAGGTAGTTGGATTCCAATTCCTTGTGGTCCTGAATTTTATCCTGATTTATTTATTACAATGACTAAAAATTCAAATTTTTATTATTATTCTGGTTATTATNCNGACACCTGGTATCCAAATAGTTTTTCAATGTATGCNGGGGTTTCTACTGCACCTCTTGAAATTGCCTTAAAGGGTTTATATTCTGAACCNTATGCTATAGGTCAAACTAATATATATGAATTTAGTGTCGGAGATGATGATGGTGGTTTTATACAAGATTTAGGATGGAATAGTAATGATTTTTTAGGTTCTTATACTTTCCCAAACACATTAAATGCAGGTGTTAATACAATCACTACATCTACAGGAGATGCTGTTGTTGATTTTACAGTTCAATCTCCGCAAGCTATTTTTACACCGTTAACTAATTCTAGTTTAATTCATGGTACATTTTGGGCGGAAAANAATAAAAGAGATACAGATTGGTATGAATTTTCATTTAGTGATAGTGTCATCTTTAGTGTTAATTCAATTTCTGAAACTCCATTTCATATANTATTAAAAGATGCCAATAGTAGTTGTATNAATTCTATCACTTTAGATTCTTCTTTTGCNAATGGTTGTGATTCAATATCTATTCAGCAAATATTACCTCCAGGTAGTTATTGGATTGTTGCTTTTTCTGCAAAATACTCATGTTTATCATGCTTAGAATCAATAGATTATTTGTTGAATGTTTCATGGAATCCAATAAATCCCATTATTTTAGGATGTACAGATTCAACTATGTTTAATTATAATCCTAATGCTAATCTTGATGATAGTAGTTGCGTTCCTGTTATTTATGGATGTACAGATATAAATTCCTTAAACTTCAATTCTTTAGCAAATACTGATGATGGTTCATGTATTCCTATTTTGTATGGTTGTACAGATCCATTAGCGGTAAATTATAATCCAGGTGCAAATATTAATAATGGAAGTTGTTTATTTTTAGGATGTACAGATTCATTAGCCTCAAATTACAATATTTATGCTAGTATAGATGATAGTAGTTGTATATATAATATCTATGGGTGCACAGATTCATTAGCATCTAATTTTAATTTTTTAGCAAATATTGATGATAATTCTTGTATAATTTTGGGATGTACAGATTCAACTATGTTTAATTATAACCCTAATGCTAATCTTGAGGATAGTAGTTGTATTCCTTTTGTTTATGGATGTACGAATATNAATTCTTTAAACTTTAATTCTTTAGCAAATACTGATGATGGTTCATGTATTCCTGTCTTNTATGGTTGTACTGATTTTTTAGCAGTTAACTTTAATCCAGGAGCAAANACNGATGATGGTTCTTGTTTATATTTAGGNTGTACNGATATNCTTGCAATTAATTATGATCCTCNNGCATCNNTTGANGACTCATCTTGTATTTATTGTGTGTATGGATGTATGGATTCTAATTCTATAAATTTCAATCCTTTAGCAACATGTGATGATAATAGTTGTACTGTTGATTTTTTCGGATGTACAGATTCTTTAGCGATAAATTATAATTCTTTAGCGAATATTGATGATGGATCATGCTTTTACAATAATTNAGGTTGTATGGACTCTATAGCAATAAACTATGATCCATTTGCTACATTTGACGATGGTTCTTGTCAATACGCATCTTCTACTATTTGTACAGAGCCAGTACCGAGTGGTTTGTTTGTTAATGAAATAGTTCATGACAGAGNAAAAATTAATTGGAATAATATGAATTCCTCAGTTTGTTTTGTTGATCAATACAGGATTAAATATAGAGAGATAGGTACAAACACATGGAATCAAAAAAATATGGGTTCTCCATTAGGAAGTTGTACATGGCCTTGTAATAAAGTTAANAAATTAATTTTGAATTTATTACCTTCAACTTCTTATGAATATCAAATTAGGGCGTGGTATTGTGGTGGTGGAAATAGTTCATGGAGTGTGTTAGATACATTTTCAACTTTAATCTATTGTCCAAATATTGGAAATTTAGCAGTAACAACACCTACATCAACAAAGGCAACTTTTACATGGGATGATTCAAATGGACAATATAATTTTGTTAGGTTGAAGGCAAGGGTAGATACTTTAGGAGCAATTTGGTTCAATGTAGGAGGAACAGGAGTTGCACATGGTACCTTTACTAAGAACAAGAATGGTTTAACGCCAGGCGAGTCTTATAGAGGACAGGCAAGAACGTGGTGTGATCCAAATGGAGGTGCNTACAAGTCACCATCATGGACATCNCTTATCTACTGGACANNGCCNACNGTAAGAATGGAGGTAGGANCGACGATATCTAACTTAGATGTTTATCCAAACCCATCGAGAGATATGTTCAATGTGACGTTTACGTCTGAGGATGTACAAGATCTTGAGGTTAGAGTGATAAATATAATAGGAGAGGAGATAATAAAAGAAGATCTTCAACAGTTTGTAGGAGAGTATGTTAAGGTGATAGACCTAAACAATTACGACAAGGGTATATACCTTTTAGAGATTACTACAAATAATGGTATTATTAATAAAAAATTAATTCTACAATAACCTTAATTTTTTTAAAAAATTATTCAATCCAATCAGCAATAAATAAATTAGTACTTCGTGTACCGTTATTATTTCTATTTGATGAGAACACTAGCTTTTTACCGCTGTATGAAAACATTGGAAATGCATCAAAGCTTTCATCAAAGGTAATTTGTTTAAGCTCAGTTCCATCAATATTTATCATATATAAATTA
>PBQB01000008.1 GCA_002724895.1 Flavobacteriales bacterium | reverse complement strand
TACTATTTATTTTGTGTGTTTTTTTACTTAATTAATTTGTTTAAACAAATACCTTTTGGACTATCACTTAACGGCAGCTTTCAGCATTATACTTTTAGACAATGGCAAAAAATAAAAACACTTGATCAAAACAATATTTATATTGCAACTGTTGCCCACCCTCAAAACAGAATAGTATCTTCTTATTTTTTTCTTGGATATAACAAGCATTACTCATTTATAGATTTTATTAAAAAAATAAAAGATGGATCCTTAATAAATTCAATAAAGGTTTCTCCTTTTAAAAAAATAATCCAGCAACATTTAATGCCTATAACGGATTATTTAATTGATGAAGAAGGCAATGTTAAAATTGATTTTTTGTTAAAAAAAGAAAGTCTAAATTCCGATTGGAAAGCCTGTTGTAAAAAGTTTAACTTTTCTTTTTCGGAACTTAAAAAAATAAATAAAACAAGAGAACTAACTGATTGGAAAGATCTTTACAAAAAATATCCTGAAGCTAGTAAAATTATTAAAGAGCTTTATGTTAATGATTTTAAGTTGTTAAAATATAAACCAATAAGCTGAAATATACTTTATTTGTTTTTTGAAGAAATGTTGGCTTTAATGAATTCTCTATTCATTCTAGCGATATTGTCTAAAGATATTCCTTTTGGACATTCTACTTCACAAGCCCCTGTGTTAGAGCAGTTTCCAAACCCTTCTAAATCCATTTGGTTTACCATATTAAGAACTCTTCTTTCTGCTTCTACTTTTCCTTGTGGCAACAATGAATATTGTGAAACTTTTGCTCCAACAAATAACATAGCAGAAGAGTTTTTACATGTTGCAACACACGCTCCACAACCGATACAGGTTGCTGCATCAAATGCATCATCAGCATCATCTTTATTAATTGGAATAGCATTAGCATCTTGAGTATTTCCTGAGGTGTTTATTGAGACGTAACCTCCAGCTTGTTGAATCCTATCAAAAGAACTTCTGTCAACTACTAAATCTTTTATTACTGGAAAAGCTTTGGCTCTAAAAGGCTCTATATAGATTTCATCGCCATCATTAAATTTTCGCATATGTAGCTGACATGTTGTTATTAACCTGTCTGGACCATGAGCTTGTCCGTTTATAAAAAGTGAACAAGAGCCACATATTCCTTCTCTACAATCATGATCAAAAGCAACGGGCTCTTCATTGTTTTTAATAAGCTGAGCATTTAAAACATCTAGCATTTCTAAAAATGACATGTCTTCAGAAATATTGTCTACATCATAGTCTACTATACCTCCTTTTGCTTCAGCATTTTTCTGGCGCCATATTTTTAATTTTAATTTCATAAAATCTTATTTATAACTTCTTTCTTTAACTTCAATATTTTCATAATTCAACTTTTCTTTATGTAAAATTGCGTCTTTTGGTTCTCCTGCATATTCCCAAGCAGAAACAAACTGATAATTTTTGTCTCTTTTTGCTTCTCCCTCTGGTGTTTGATATTCCTCTCTAAAATGTCCACCACATGATTCTTCTCTTTCCAATGCATCTTTAGCAAATAGCTCTCCTAATTCTAAAAAGTCTGCCACTCTTCCTGCTTTTGCAAGCTCTTCGTTAAATTCATTTTCACTTCCTGGCACCTTTATTTCCTTCCAAAAAAGGCTTCTCAATTCACTTATCTCTTTAATAGCTAACTTTAAATCTTCCTTATTTCTAGCCATACCACACTTATTCCACATTATTTTCCCAAGCTTTTTATGAAAATAATCAACAGAAAACTTTCCTTTATTGTTTATGAAAAATTCTATCTTTTTCTTCACCTCTTCTTCAGCCTGTAAAAATTCTTTGCTATCATTTGGAATCGGTCCAGTTGAAATATCTTTTGATAAATAATCGCCTATTGTGTAGGGTAAAACAAAATAGCCATCAGCTAACCCTTGCATTAAAGCAGAGGCCCCTAATCTATTTGCTCCATGGTCAGAAAAATTAGCTTCTCCAATAGAGTATAAACCTGGAATCGTAGTCATTAGGTTGTAGTCTACCCAAATTCCTCCCATAGTATAGTGAACGGCAGGATAGATCATCATAGGTGTTTCGTAAGGGTTTTGNTCTACAATTTTTTCATACATTTGAAATAGATTGCCATATTTTTTCTTTACAACCTCTTTTCCTAATTTATTAATTAATGACATGTCTTTTTCATCTAATCCATTAATTAAGCATTGCTCCTTTCCGTAACGNTCTATTGCTGACTGAAAATCTAAATATACCGCTTCTCCNGTTTTATTTACTCCAAATCCTGCATCACACCTCTCTTTTGCTGCTCTAGAAGCAACATCTCTAGGAACTAGATTTCCAAATGCAGGATATCTTCTTTCTAAAAAGTAATCTCTCTCTTTTTCTGAAATATCTGTGGGCTTCAACTTTCCTTCTCTAATTAATTTAACATCCTCTATGTTTTTTGGCACCCATATTCTACCATCATTTCTTAAAGACTCTGACATTAGTGTTAATTTTGACTGATGATCGCCAGAGACAGGTATGCAAGTTGGATGTATTTGTGTGAAACAAGGATTAGCAAAAAACGCTCCTTTTTTATGAGCCTTCCACGCCGCTGTAACATTACTTCCCATTGCGTTGGTAGATAAATAAAATACATTTCCATATCCTCCTGATCCTAATACTACTGCGTGCGCAGAATGTCTTTCTATTTTTCCTGTAACAAGATTTCTAGAGATGATACCTTTTGCTTTTCCATCAACTAAAACAACGTCTAACATTTCATGTCTATTGTACATTTTTATCTTTCCCCTTGCAATTTGTCGGTTCATAGCAGAATAGGCTCCAAGTAACAATTGTTGTCCTGTTTGTCCTTTGGCATAAAATGTTCTAGAGACTAACACCCCTCCAAAAGATCTGTTGTCAAGTAAGCCCCCATAATCTCTTGCAAATGGAACACCCTGTGCAACACATTGATCAATAATATTTGCTGAAACCTCGGCGAGCCTATATACGTTTGCTTCTCTTGATCTGTAATCCCCACCTTTCACTGTATCGTAAAATAATCTATATATAGAGTCTCCATCTCCTTGATAATTTTTTGCAGCATTTATACCTCCCTGAGCAGCAATAGAATGAGCTCTTCTTGGTGAGTCTTGAAAACAAAATGCTTTTACATTATATCCCAACTCTGCAAGAGTTGCTGCTGCAGATCCTCCTGCTAAGCCTGTTCCAATAACAATTACGTCTAATTTTCTTTTGTTAGAAGGGCTAACTAAATTAATCTTGTTTTTATGATTTGTCCATTTTTTGCCTATTTCACCATCAGGAACCTTAGAGTCTAAAATGTTTGTTTTCTGTTTCATGTTCTTACCACAAGTTAATTTATAAAATGATATATTGCTATTACTATAAAGCCTAAAGGAATCCCTATACTATAGATATAACTAAATAGCTTTAACTTCCCACTATTAGACTTGTCTGCTCCCATAGACTTGATAGATGATGTAAACCCGTGTAATAAATGCAATGCTAACAAAACAAATGCTAAACAATAAAAAACTACTCGTATCGGACTTTCAAATTTGTGTGTTAGTTCCTCATAATATCTATTAGGGTCTTCTGGAAGAAATTCTATNTATTTATATTGCATCTCTGGAATCCAAAANTCTATAAAATGCAANACAAGAAAAGCCAAAACAACAAGGCCAGATAAAATCATATTTCTACTCATCCAAGAAGCATTTTTTTCTCCTTTTTCTTTATGATAGCTATATTTAACCGCTTTTTTATTTTGATAGTCTAACAATATACCCATTGAAAAATGAAAAATCACTCCAAATATTAAAACTGGCTGTAAAGCAAACTGAACGAATGCATTAGTTCCCATAAAATGAGACAGTGAATTAAACAATTCNGGGCTGAAGATTGATGTTATATTAATTGTAAAGTGTTGTAGCAAAAAAATCATAAGAAATATTCCAGAAACTGCCATGGAAATTTTTCTTCCTAAAGATGATGAAAATAATTTTTGCAATTTAATATTGTTTAATGTTTCATTTGCAAAAGTACGAAAGAAAAAANTAATCTGTTAGCTACAAGAAAAAAATACANTAATTTATAATTATTTTAAATTGCGTAATTTTGAAATATCAAAGACTAAACTATGAAATATTTACCTCTTGACAAATCATTATTTTTTAAAAATCGAGCCCTATTGAAGGAAAAAATGAAACCCAATTCATTAGCGATTTTTAATTCTAATGATATCATGCCAACAAACTCTGATGGGTCAATGCCATTTATTCAAAACAGCGACCTTTTTTGGTTGAGCGGNGTGGATCAAGAAGAATCAATATTAATTTTGTTNCCTGATCACCCTGACAAGGCTATGCAAGAGCTTTTGTTTTTAAAAGAAACAAATGAACACATAGCTATATGGGAGGGNGCAAAACTTACAAAAAAACAAGCAACAGATACGTCTGCAATTAATAACATCTACTGGTTAGATGAATTTGATCAGAAATTAAATAGCCTTGTTTTACAAGCAGAACATATTTATCTTAACAAAAATATTCATAGTCGAGCTACTTCAAAAACACAAACAAGAGATGATAGGTTTAGGTTAATGATTCAACAGAAGTATCCCAATAAAAAAATATGTGAAATTGCACCAATATTACATGAGCTGCGAGCAGTAAAATCTGATGAAGAAATAGCGCTAATGCAAAGTGCCTGTAACATTACGGAAAAGGGATTTAGAAGAATTCTTCCAATTATAAAGCCTGGAATTATGGAGTATGAAATTGAGGCGGAATTAATTCACGAGTTTATTTCCTCTAGATCATCTAGATTTGCATACCAGCCAATAATTGGGTCAGGAAAAAACTCTTGTGTTCTACACTATATTGATAATAACAATCGATGTGAAAACGGTGACATTTTATTAATGGATTTTGGTGCAGAGTATGCTAATTATGCTTCTGACCTAACACGTACTGTTCCAGTAAATGGGGTCTTCTCAAAAAGACAAAAAGCGGTTTATAATTCTGTTTTACATGTCATGAAAGAGGCAAGAAACATGTTAAACGCTGGAGTATTATTGAAGGATTATGAATCTGAAGTGGGTAAAATAATGGAGTCTGAGCTTATAAAATTAAAACTAATTGACAAGCACGACATAATTAAGCAAGATGCCAAAAGGCCTGCATATAAAAAATATTTTATGCATGGCACATCTCATTATTTAGGCTTAGATGTTCATGATGTTGGAAACTCTAAACTTCCTATACAAAATGGAATGGTATTTACTTGTGAGCCGGGAATATATATATTAGAAGAAGAGCTAGGTATACGTATAGAAAATAATATCTTAGTTACAAATAACGGACCCTTAGATTTAACAAAAAATGTTCCTATAGAAGTTGAAGAAATAGAAATGCTAATGATGGCATCAAAATAATCCTTATAAAACTATTGTTTTTTAACAAAATCCCAACCCTGAGCTGTAAGTTGGTGAGAAACTGATTGTTTATCTATAAAATTAACCCCTTCAGATTTATGAGTAGCGTGTCCAATTATTGTAAAGTCTGGATCCTTTTTTATCTTGTCATAATCCTCTTGTTTCATCGTGAAGAGCAATTCATAATCTTCTCCTCCATTTAAGGCGCAAAAAATTGGATTTAGGTGCAACTCTGTTGCAAAATTCATAACTCTATAATCAACGGGGATTTTTTCTTCATAAATAGAGAACCCTACTTTTGACTCTTCTGACAAATGTAATATTTCAGATGAAAGTCCGTCTGAAATATCAATCATTGATGTTGGTAATATGTCCAATTCATTTAAAATTTTATTAAATTTTACTGGTGGTTCTGGCTTCAATTGTCTTTGTAAAACATAATCATGACCTTTAAGCTCAGGCTGTATTGTTGGATTTTCTAAAAACATATTTTTTTCTCTTTTTAAGAGTTGAAAACCTAAATACGCNGCCCCNAAATCTCCNGTAACNACTAATAAATCATTAGCNTTAGCTCCAGAGCGNTAGGTNATGCTTTCTTTTNTAGCCTCTCCAACAATAGTAACACTAATTGTTAGCCCTGTTTGAGATGAAGTNGTGTCTCCACCTATCAAGTCTACATTATACTTTTTACAAGCGAACTCAATTCCCTTGTAAAGGTCTTGTACGGCCTCGACTGTAAATCTATTAGATATTGCTATTCCAATTAATACCTGTTTAGGAACTCCATTCATAGCACATATATCAGAAATATTCACCGCAATACTTTTGTATCCTAAATGGGTTAATGGAACATATGACAAGTCAAAATGGACCCCCTCTACAAGTAAATCCTTACTAATTAATGTATAGTTCGAACCATTTTTAATGACTGCAGCATCATCGCCGACAGATTTGATGGTTGACTTGTTAATTGGTGTTAAATTCTGAGTAATTTTTTTAATTAAACCAAATTCTCCTAATTCAGAAATTGGCGTGTGATTTTTTTTTTCTTCATTTTTAATACTCATATCACAAAGATAACTAAGTATAATAAGAATTTAGTATTTTTGCAATCTTATTTAATATTGAGAAAGCAAGATGATAATAGTTAGCGAATCAGCAAAAAAAAGACTTAATGAATTATTAAGTTCTGACACCAAAAACATTTATGTCAGGGTTGGTGTAGAAAGCGGTGGTTGTTCTGGACTCAGTTACAAACTTGCTTTTGATAATAAAAAAACTGAAGAAGATGAAGTTATAACAGATAATGATATAACTCTTTTAATAAATAAAAAAAGTGTATTATACTTAGCGGGAACCACATTAGAGTTTTCTGACGGATTAAATGGAAAAGGATTTGTATTTAATAACCCTAATGCCAACAGAACATGTGGTTGTGGTGAGAGTTTTTCTTTGTAATAAATAATTAAATGAAAATGGAAAACAAACAACAACAAGAAGAAAGATTGTTAGAAGAGGTTACATCTTCTGAATATAAATATGGTTTTACAACTAATATTGAATCTGACACCATCCCTAAAGGTCTATCTGAAGATGTTGTTAGATTAATCTCGAAAAAGAAAAATGAGCCTGATTGGATGTTGGAATATCGCCTAAAAGCTTACAACGTATGGCTTACTATGGAGGAGCCTGACTGGGCTAATATCTCTTATAAAAAGCCTAACTATCAAGATATTATTTATTATGCTGCCCCAAAAACTAAGCCTGTTTTAAATAGTTTAGATGAGTTAGATCCTGAAATGAAAAAAACATTTGACAAACTTGGTATATCTATTGATGAACAAAAACGTTTAGCAAATGTTGCTGTAGATGTTGTGATGGATTCCGTTTCTGTTGCTACAACTTTTAAAGAAACTTTAAAAGAAAAAGGTATAATTTTTTGCTCAATTTCTGATGCAATTAAAGATTATCCAGACTTAGTTAAAAAATATTTAGGAACCGTTGTTCCAAACAGAGATAATTTCTTTTCTGCTTTGAATTCTGCTGTTTTTTCTGATGGCTCATTTTGCTACATCCCTAAGGGGGTAAAATGTCCAATGGAATTATCAACCTATTTTAGAATAAATGAGTCTGGAACGGGTCAGTTTGAAAGAACACTTTTAATTGCTGACGAAGGAAGTCAGGTTAGTTACTTAGAAGGTTGTACTGCACCAATGCGTGACGAAAATCAATTACATGCGGCAGTGGTTGAGCTTATTGCCTTAGATAATGCTGACATTAAATATTCTACAGTGCAAAACTGGTACCCTGGTGATAAAAATGGAAATGGTGGTGTATTTAACTTTGTAACAAAAAGAGGGGTTTGTCATAATAATGCTAAAATTTCTTGGACTCAAGTAGAAACTGGCTCCGCTGTAACATGGAAATATCCATCGTGTATTTTAAAAGGAGACAATTCTATAGGCGAATTTTTTTCTGTAGCGGTAACAAATAATAGACAGCAAGCAGACACAGGAACAAAAATGATTCATTTAGGAAAAAATACCAAAAGTACCATTATTGCTAAAGGGATTTCTGCTGGAAAAAGTGATGGTAATTATAGGGGCCTAGTTAAAATTGTCAAGGGGGCGTCAAACAGTAGAAATTTTTCTCAGTGTGATTCCTTACTCATGGGTGACAAGTGCGGTTCTCATACATTCCCATATATCGAAGTTAACAATGATTCTTCGCAAGTAGAACACGAGGCTACAACTTCTAAAATCGGTGAAGATCAGCTTTTTTATTGTAATCAAAGAGGTATCGGAACTGAAGAGGCTATTGCTCTAATTGTAAACGGATACTGTAAAGATGTTCTTAATCAATTACCTATGGAGTTTGCTGTAGAAGCACAAAAACTCTTAGAAATAAGTTTAGAAGGCTCTGTAGGTTAAAAAAAATAAAATTATTATGCTAAAAATTGAAAACTTAAACGCAAATGTTGAAAGCACTCCTATCTTAAAAGGAATAGATTTAACTGTTAATGCTGGTGAGATACATGCAATAATGGGGCCAAATGGTTCTGGTAAAAGCACTCTTTCTTCAGTCATTGCTGGTAAAGAGGATTATGAAGTTATTGATGGCTTAATGACATTTGAAGGTAAAGACCTATCAGAACTAGACCCTGAGGAAAGGGCTAATGCAGGAATATTTCTTTCTTTCCAATATCCAGTTGAAATTCCTGGTATTTCTGTAGCTAACTTCATTAAAACATCCGTTAACGCTAAAAGAAAGTCCCTGGGTAAAGATCCTGTTTCAGCAAGCGAGCTTTTAAAATTGATGCGAGAAAAAATGTCTCTTTTAGGTATTAAAGAGGGATATATTTCTAGAAATATGAACGAAGGGTTTTCAGGTGGAGAAAAAAAGAGAAATGAAATATTTCAAATGGCAATGTTATCACCAAAGCTAGCAATTTTAGACGAGACAGACTCTGGACTAGATATTGATGCTCTAAGAATAGTAGCAAATGGCGTAAACAAACTAAGAAATAAAGATAATGCAACGATAGTAATTACACACTACCAGAGATTGCTAGAATATATTATCCCTGATTATGTTCATGTTTTATATGACGGCAAAATCATAAAATCTGGGGATAAATCATTAGCCCTAGAGCTTGAAGAAAAAGGATATGATTGGATAGTTAAAGATACAAAATGACATTAATTGATAATTTAAAACAATATGCCGAAACATCTCATCTTTCTAAAGAAAGCCAAGAGTTGTTCGGTGAATTTATTTCAAAAGGGTTTCCTACTATAAAAGACGAGGAGTGGAAATATACTTCGCTCAAAAAAATAATATCAGAAAGTTATACTTTACATTACAGTGCTAATAAAAACACATTTAAGGATTTTGAAAAATATTTTTTAGGCTTTAAAAATAAAATTGTTTTTTTAGACGGAAAGTTAGTCTCTAGCTCCAACATAAAAGGTGTAACTATTAGTGACTACACTAGTTTTAAAAACTTATCTAATCATTCTTCTCTAGATTTTTTAAATGCTTCCCTATCAAAAAATGGCTTTACAATTTCGGTAGACGAAAACATACAAATAGAAGAGCCTATTGAAATTCTATTCCTAAATACTACAGAAAATATATTTAGTCAATATAGAAACTGTATTTCTATTGGCAAAAACTCTAATGTTAAATTTATTGAGCAAAATAAAAATGTTTCAGATTTAAATTCCTTAAGCAACAATTTCACTCAAATTAATTGTGCTGAAAATTCTAACGTTGAATTTAATAAAATCCAAAACGATACAGCCCGCTCTAAATTAATTGATACACTTAATGTTTACCAAAAATCTGATTCTGTTTGCACTGTAAATACAGTCATTTTTGGAGGTCTTTTTATTAGAAACAACTTAAATTTTGAACAAAATGGACAAAATGCTGAAAGTAACATGAATGGCATTACTTTACTCACAAAAAATCAATTTGTAGACAATCACACTTTTGTTGATCATAAAAATGCTAACTGTAGATCAAATGAACTTTACAAAGGAATCTATTTGGATAAATCCAAAGGTGTGTTTAATGGAAAAATAATGGTTCGTAAAGATTCACAAAAAATAGATGCGTTTCAAGCCAATAATAGTTTACTCCTTAACAATGATGCTAGTATAAACAGCAAGCCTCAACTAGAAATTTATGCTGACGATGTCAAGTGTAGTCATGGGTGTACTATTGGGCAATTAGATTCAGAGAGCTTGTTTTATTTAAGAAGCCGTGGTGTTAGTTTAGAAGAGGCTAAAGGTCTTTTGACGTTTGCTTTCGCGTCTGAAGCAATTCAAAATATTAGTATCGCTGAGCTTAGATCTTTAGTACAGAAAACAATGTCCAACAAATTAAATGTTGACATAGAATTATAATATTTATGATTGACGTTAGCGCTGTAAGAAATCTATTTCCAATATTAAATCAAAAAATAAACAATCATGATTTAATCTATTTAGACAATGGGGCTACTACTCAAAAGCCTAACTCTGTTACAAGGTCTATAGAAGATTATTATAAAAAAGTAAATTCAAATGTTCATAGAGGCGCGCATTACTTAAGTAATCTTTCTACAGAAAAATACGAGCAAACTCGCGAAAAAATTAAAAATTTTATTGGCGCAAAAAAAACTTGCGAAATAATTTTAACAAAAGGAACAACAGATTCTATCAACTTAATAGCAAATACTTTTGATAGCAATATTAACGAAGGTGACGAAGTGATTATTTCAGAAATGGAACATCATTCAAACATTGTTCCTTGGCAAATATGTTGTGATAAAAACAAAGCCGTACTAAAAGTCGTTCCAATATTAAATTCTGGAGAAATTGATTTTGACAAGTTTCAATCCCTTCTTTCAAAAAAAACAAAACTAGTTTCTATATCTCATGTTTCAAATGTTTTAGGAACGATTAATCCTATCAAAAAAATAATTGATTTAGCACATAAATTTAAAGCTAAAGTTTTTATTGATGGAGCACAAGCAGCATCGCATATAAAATTAGATGTCCAAAAATTAAATGTAGACTTTTACTGTTTTTCTGCACACAAACTATATGGGCCTACTGGAGTTGGTGTCTTATATGGAAAAGAATCAATACTTAATGAGCTTGAACCGTATCAAGGGGGGGGTGAAATGATAAAATCTGTAGATTTTAACAAAACTACTTATGCAGATCTTCCTCATAAATTTGAAGCAGGAACCCCCAACATAGCTGGTGTAGTTAGTTTTTCCAAATCAATAGATTTTTTAGAATCTGTTGGGCTTGATAATATTAAGTCTCATCAAGAAAAACTATTGCAATACGCAACTAAAAAATTGCTAGAAATTAAAGATGTCATAATTTATGGCCCTAAGCATCAAAAAGCTGCAATTATTTCATTCAATATTAAAAATGTTCACCCATACGATGTTGGTGTACTACTAGATAAAATGGGAATAGCTATTCGAACAGGTCACCATTGTGCACAGCCATTAATGAAAAAATATAATATTCCTGGTACAATTAGACTTTCTTTTGCTGTCTACAATACCACTAAAGAAATAGACTTGTGCATTGATGCAATAAAAAAATCAAAAAAAATGTTGACTTAATTATGAGGCTAATTGATGAAATACAACAAGAAATAATTTCTGATTTTAATTTATTCTCTGACTGGACTCAGAAGTATGAATATTTAATTGATTTAGGTAAGGAGTTGAAAGTTTTAGACGCCAAACACAAAACTGAAGAAAACCTAATAAAAGGCTGTCAAAGTAATGTTTGGTTAATCGCAAAAAAAGAAAAAAACAGTATTGTTTTTACAGCGGATAGTGACGCGATTATGACAAAAGGAATTATTGCTCTTCTAATAAAAATTTTATCTAATCAAACCCCGAAAGATATAACTAATTGTGATCTTTTTTTTATCAAAAAAATAGGCCTCTCTGAACACCTATCTGCAACAAGAGCTAATGGGCTATTGTCGATGATTAAACAAATGAAGCTTTATGCTTATGGTCTTGAAAACAAATAAATATGAATCCAAAAGAAATTTCTAAAATAGGAGATGATATTATTGAGGTTATTTGTACAATTTATGATCCAGAAATTCCTGTAAACATATATGCCTTAGGGCTTATTTATGATGTTAAAGTGAATGACAAAAAAGATGTAAAAATCACAATGACACTTACATCTCCAAATTGCCCTGTAGCAGAATCTCTTCCTCTAGAAGTTGAGGAAAAAGTAAAAAAATTAGCGTGTGTTAACAATGTTAAAGTAAATATTGTTTTTGAACCTGAATGGTCAAAAGATATGATGAGCGAAGAAGCTAAATTAGAGTTAGGAATGTTATAGAAATGACTGATCAAATAATAAATAAAGTTGCTAAAAGTGGGTTAATAACTCTTGATCTTACTGATTATGCTCCAAAAAATGAGATCTTAGAGTTTGACGTTATAAATTTTCTGTTTGAAAAAAATGTTTTAATAGAAAAAGAATTCAGAAAGCAGCTCAAAAGCTATGATTTTAAAAAATATCGTTCAAAGTGTGTTGCTGTTTTTTGTAGTAATGACAGTATTGTTCCTATGTGGGCTTACATGCTTATTACTTCATATTTAAAAAATTTTACTCAAAAGATTTATTTTGGATCCAAAGAATCTGTTTTTAAAATTCTTTTTATAAATAACATTACTAACATAGACGGGTCTATATATAAGAACAAAAAGGTAATTGTAAAAGGTTGTTCTGGCAATATTGCTTTAACTCCGGACTTATACATAGAAATTTCAAAACAATTAAAGCCGTATGTGTTTAGCTTAATGTTTGGAGAGGCCTGTTCCGCTGTTCCTGTTTATAAAAACGCTAAATAAATATTATTGTTTAAAGATTTGTTTTGTAAGAACTTTCTAACAACCTTTCTATTTCTGTAAGTTCTGATATAGTAAACTCTCTATGTTGTCCTACTTCTAGATCTAATTGAATATTCATAATCCTAACTCTCTTTAACTTTATAACTTTATAATTTAAATATTCGCACATTCTTCTAATTTGACGATTTAATCCTTGAGTCAAGACTATGTTAAATTTATTTGAAAATATTTTTTTTAACTTACATTTTTTAGTAATCGTTCCTAAAATTGGTATTCCTTTTTGCATAGATAATACAAACTCTTTAGTGATTGGCTTATCAACTATTACTTCATATTCTTTTTCATGATTATTTCTTGATCGCAATATTTTATTAACAATATCTCCATCATTAGTAAGAAAGATCAGGCCTTCTGAAAGTTTGTCTAATCTTCCTATTGGAAAAATCCTAGTCGGATAATTAATATAATCTATTATGTTGTTTTTTTCTCTCTTGTTATCAGTTGTACAAACAATTCCTCTAGGTTTATTAAATATAATATATTTTTTTTCTTTTTGAAACTTAGCAATTTTTATGCCATCTACACTAATTGTGTCAGATGCTAATACTCTTTGACCAAGTTGAGTGCTTTTTCCATTAATTGTTACTCTTCCCTCTTCAATTAATTTATCTGCCTTTCTTCTTGAGCAGTATCCTATTTCAGATAAAAATTTATTTACCCTTGTTCCTCTCTGTTCTTGCATTTATAACTTAGTAAAATAACAGCACAAATTTAAAATTAATTGTTACTTTTAAAAAACACAAGTAATAATATTTAAACTCTCGTTAATTACTATTTTTGCAAAACAATGAAAACGAAAATCATAATTATCCTTATCTCTATTTCAAGCAGCTTATTACATGCTGAGGAAGGAATGTGGCTACCCCAACTTTTAAAATCCTTAAATGAAGTGGATATGCATAATGTTGGTCTAAAACTATCTGCCGATGATTTATATAATATTAATCAGTCCTCTTTAAAAGATGCTATTGTTTCTTTTGGTGGCTTTTGCACTGGTGAAATGATTTCTGAACAAGGTTTGCTTTTAACTAATCATCATTGCGGTTATGGTCAAATTCAAAAACATTCTGATACCAAAAATGACTATCTTAAAAGTGGTTTTTGGGCGATGAGCAAAGGTGAAGAATTACCAAATGAGGGATTAACCGCCTCATTTTTAATTAACATTGAAGATGTTACTGATCTTGTTCTCGATAAATTAGAACAAGAAAGATTAATTTTTGACTCTTTATCTTCAACAAAAGAGACCTTAAATAAAACTTGGAATAGGTCAAGTTCATTAAGAAAAGTATATAATGAAATTGTTTCTGAAAAAACAAGTGAGACTCACTATAACGCTCGAGTTAAATCGTTTTTTGGTGGAAATGAATTTTATCTTTTTACATATGAAACTTTTAAAGATGTTAGATTGGTTGGAGCTCCTCCAAACTCTATAGGAGCATTTGGTGGAGACACAGACAATTGGATGTGGCCAAGGCATACTGGAGATTTTGCTTTATTTAGAGTATACTGTGGCCCAGATGGAAAACCTGCAGAGTATGCTACAGAAAATGTGCCTTATAAACCTAAACACCACCTACCTATTCAGCTAGACGGCGTGAAAAATAATGACTTTACAATGATTTTTGGGTACCCTGGTTCAACAAATAGGTTTTTAACGTCTTTCGGCGTGAAGGAAGCTTTAAACTTAACCAATCCAACAATTGTTAAAATTAGGGACGCTAAGATTAACATTATTAAGCCTGCAATGGATTCAGACATTAAAACAAAAATTAAATACGCCGCAAAATATGCTAGAATTTCTAATTATTGGAAATATTACATTGGCCAATCAAAAGGTTTAAGAAGGATGAAGGTTTATGAAAAAAAATTAGACTTAGAAAATAAATTTAACAATTGGTGTGTTAAAGATAGTCTTAGAAACAAAAAGTATGGTTCAGCTCTACAGATTATAGAAAACGCTTACAGTGAAAATGAAAAAATCGCTATAAGTAGAACATTTCTAAATGAAGGGGTTTTTTCTGGTGCTGAAATCATGTATTTTTCTCTCAAAATGCATAGGGCAATTAATCGTTTGCCAAAAGAAAGTGAAATGCGGGAATCTGCATTAAGAAAGATTAGGGTAGATGCTAATAATTTTTATAAAAATTTTAATGCTGAGATTGACCAAAAATTATTTGCTTCGATGTTAGAGTTATACTATTATAATGTTCCCAAAAACCAACATCCAGATGTTTTTCAAACAATTGAAAGGCAACTATTTGGGATGAAAAAACTTGATTTTAAATTTTATGCCAACAACTCATTTAATAGGTCTATTTTTTCATCCAAAGAAAAGTTTTTTAATTTTTTAAAAAACCCTCTCATTATTAATATAGAAAAAGATCCTATCTATAAAACGATAAACTCTATTTACAGCTATTACCTTGAAAATATTTACGAAAAGAGACAAAAAATTAATAATAGTTTATTTGAAGGCCAAAAACTCTTTATTCAAGGATTAAGAGAGATGATGCCTGAAAATAAATTTTACCCCGATGCAAACTCAACAATGCGCCTAACATATGGATCTGTTGCGGACTATAGTCCTGGCAATGCAATTCACTATAATTATTTTACTACTATTGAAGGTATTATAGAAAAAGAAGATACCACAAATGATGAATTTCTTGTTCATGAAAAACTTAAAAGCCTATACAATGAAAAAGATTATGGCAAATATGTTGATGACAATGGTAGCCTAAGAGTTAATTTTATTTCAAACAACGACATTACTGGAGGTAACTCTGGCTCTCCGGTAATTAATGCACATGGTGAGCTTGTGGGTACAGCCTTTGATAGCAACTGGGAAGCGATGAGCGGGGATATTGCCTTTGAGAATGCTGTACAGCGAACTATCTCGGTTGATATAAGGTATGTGTTATTTATAATTGACAAATTTGCAAATGCTGGATATCTAATAGATGAAATGACTATAGCTCCCTCAAGAAAAAAAAATAACATACGATAAGGACACTTAAAAATATACAGCAGAAAAGGCATTCTGTAGTCTTTAATAAATAACCCCCCTCAATTGAGGGGGTCTTTATATGTAGAAAAACACCACTTATTCAACTGTTCAAAAATAATTAATACGCCCTTTTATTTTTTCCTTGCATGTAATTCATAAATGCTTGACAAACCACTTTTGTCCCACCTGGTGTTGGATAATTACCAGTAAAATACCAATCTCCTTTATGGTCTACACAAGACGAGTGTAAATCTGAAATTTTTTGATAAATAATTTCTACTTCTGCCTTTACAAATTTTGGCTTTAATAATTGACTTATTTTCTTAGAAATTTGCTCAGCATTAAATGGAGAATAAATCTCCTTAACATAATTCTTCATCTTTTCCTTTGGCAAGCCCTTTTGAGAAACGCACTTATTATAAACATCATTAAGAATTTTTTCTTGTTTTGTCTCATGTAACAATTCTACCGTTGCTTGAAAAGCTATAAAATCTCCCATTTTTGCCATATCAATCCCATAACAATCTGGATATCTAATTTGTGGTGCTGATGAAACAATGACAATTTTTTTTGGATTTAACCTATCTAACATTCTAATGATAGATTGTTTTAATGTTGTTCCTCTCACTATGCTGTCATCAATAACAACTAGATTATCATCTTCCTTTACTCTTCCATAAGTTACATCATATACATGTGCTACCAAATCATCTCTATGCTCGTCTGATGTTATAAAAGTTCTAAGCTTAGCATCCTTTATTGCAATCTTTTCTGCTCTAGGTGATATTTGAATAACTTCATCTATTTTCTTTTTATCTATTTGGTCTCCTAATTCTTGTATTTTTTTTATTTTAACTTTATTTAAATATTCATAACACCCTTTTAATAGCCCAAAATAAGACACTTCTGCTGTATTAGGAATATATGAAAACACTGTGTTTTTTAAATCTTTATCAACTGATTGTAAAACTTTTGGGAACATTCTTTTTCCTAATTCAAGCCTTTCTTTATATATCGCTACATCGTTTCCTCTTGAAAAATAAATTCTTTCAAAAGAGCACGCTTTCCTTTCTAACGGTTTTCTTACCTCTTTAAGAGATACACTCCCATTCTTTTTAATTATTAAAGCGTTTCCCCTTCTTATTTCTTGTATTTTTTCATGATGAACATTAAATGTTGTTTGTATTACTGGTCTTTCCGAAGCCACAACAACAATTTCTTCATCTTTATAATAATATGCTGGTCTTATTGCGCTAGGGTCTCGTAATGCGAATGCATCTCCATGACCAATCATTCCACACATTAGATATCCCCCATCCCAATATTTTGCGGAGTTTCTTAAGATTTCATCAATCTTAAGCTCTTTTTCAATTTTTTTTGTAATCTCTTTCTTTGAGAACTGGCCCTTATATTTATAATATATTTCGTCATTCGCCTCATCTAAAAAGTGCCCAATCTTTTCTAAAATTGTTACTGTATCGGATTTTTGCTTCGGGTGCTGACCTAAATCTACTAGTTGTTGAAAAAGCTCATCAACATTTGTCATATTAAAGTTTCCTGCTAAAACTAAATTTCTTGTTTTCCAATTATTTTGTCTTAAAAAAGGGTGACATTGTTCTATTGTGTTTTCACCATAAGTCCCGTATCTTAGATGTCCAAGAAAAAGTTCTCCTGTGAACGGCATGTTTTTCTTTAACCATTCTATGTTATTTAATTTTTTTGGATCATTGTTTTCTAAGTCTGAAAACCTTTTGTGAACTTGTTTAAAAACATCTTGTATTGGATTAGGAGCAATTGATCTTTTTCTACTTATATATCTTTTACCAGGATCAACATCTATTTTAATGTTTGCAAGCCCAACACCATCTTGACCTCGATTGTGTTGCTTTTCCATTAACAAGTACATTTTATTTATTCCATAAAATGAGGTTCCATACTTTTTTTTATAAAATTCTAAGGGCTTTAACAATCGTAGCATCGCGACACCACACTCATGTTTGATCGAATCACTCATTTTTTTTCATTTAATATGTAAAGGTAATATTAATTATCTTTCTGCTTCAAAAATAAATTTAATTTTAGCTTGAATTACAACACACCTTTTACAATGAGAAAGATATGTGAACTTGTATGCTTTGGTGATATCAAAACTTGTATCGTTTACATGAAATAATTTATTACATTCTAGTTCTCCTGAAGCAGAATATCTCTTTATTCTATATTTTTTTCCTTCTTTTGAAATATAAAACCAAGCACTTGCTCCAACTCCGTAAATAAATTGAGCCTCATTTTCTATGTTTTTTGGTTTTATATCCATGACTCTATTGACGAAAAGTAATTTTTTATTTTGGTTTTTTTTATTTTTTCAACATTTTGCCCATCAACAACATAATAAATGTTATTTGCAATACTTACATTTCTTTTTGGAGAAGGTGATATGCAAAAGGGATATTTAAATCTAAATTTTTTAATTGGTTTTGGATTAGAAAAAATTGCAACCGATGCAGTAAATCTAGAACAATTGGTTCCATTAATTGTAAATGGGCCGTATTTTAATGCTCCCATATTTTGAATGGACTTGGCATATTTATACGCCTTCTTAAAACAAACATAACTCATTAACGAAGCGTAAAGCCTTCCTTCTCCATAAGTAGATTTAATTTGTGCAACTTGAAGTAACAAACTTTTCAAATTAATTATTTTATCACTCTTAATTTTGACGTCTTGTAAAACTAAATTTGGGTCTGTTTCTTCATCTCGAACTCTACCATAGCCAAGGGGAGTATGGTATCTTCCAAAATCAAAATAGTGTGATCTATTATTTGACGAGTTAATTAATATAATAGCTGAATGGCCTACTCTATATTTTTTATCTTTATTAGAAAAAAAAATATCATACCATGAGTTTGCAGCAGACACCATCCCTTCAGGCCAGGCTAATAGTATTACAAAATCTCTTTGCAACTTTTTATTCTTTTTAAGTTTTTATTTCTTTTCACAAAGTCTTCAACATTTTTAAAGAAATTTAATATTTCTTTCTCATTATTTTGTATGTTAACAATAACTAGCCTTATAAATTTTTGATTTTTAAATTGTCCATATCCAACTAATAAAACATTGTTTTTGTAAAGCTTAGAACATAAATCTTTCGGATCAATATCCTGATAATTAAAGCATATTGACAATGAGTTTTCAAAACTAAATAAACGATAATTTTTATTATTTTTTATATATTTTCTAGCAAAATCAGCAAGTTTAAATTGTCTCTCAATTATATTAGACATGCCCTCTGTTCCTATGGCCTTCCACATGGACCATAATTTAAGCGCATTGTTTCTTCTTCCACACTCAAAAGACGAACTTCCTAAGTTATAATCCTTATCGTGTGTTTGATACAAATATTGCGCGTCATTATCAAAAGACTTGTATAAATACTTCTTTTTCTTGACTAGTAGAATCGATGTGCTTAATGGTGCTCCTAATGTTTTGTGTGCATTAAAACAAAAGGAATCAGCATTTTCAATTCCCTCTAGTAAATGTTTTAGATTTTTAGAAAAAATTACACTTCCACCAAAAGCCCCATCTAAATGAAGCCACATTTTATACCTCTTACAAATATTTACTAATTTTTTTACAGGATCAAA
>PBQB01000007.1 GCA_002724895.1 Flavobacteriales bacterium | reverse complement strand
AGTCATCTAAAGGTTCATCCCAATTATATCTAAGACTATCCATTTCTAAATCAGAAGCATTGTGTGTGTATGAAAATGGATAGCCAGTACAAATAATTGTTTGAGGACTTTCATTAAATTTAGGAGAATTATCAAAGCAAGGATCTGCCGGAAGAGCAATTCCGTTTGTATCTATATATGAAAACATTGATGCACGAAGAGTAAACCCTTCAGATGGACTTGTTGGATTTGTTAATGCTAAATTAGAAATTGCACCATTTCTACAGCATGAATCCCAAGTAAAGTGCCATCCATTAGCTGGAGGAATTCCTGGTATTGAAACTGGCTGAGAAACATATATATATTCTTCAACAGCTCCTACTGGATTTGTAGCGCAATCTAAGGCAGGATTTCCACTATTTTGAACATCACAATCTGGAGATATATCTGTGTTAATCACAAAATCAAGAGATATTTGTGTAACAGTAGGGTGATTCCAAACATCTAATGTTTGAGCAAAAGTTGACAAAGTTGTTCCATCACAATCTCTATAAACTTTCATTTTAAAAATATAGAGACCATAATTTGGATCAGCAGGATCTTTAATACACTCCCAAGTTATCTCTCCACCCATAATATGAGTTGCATTTGAACTATTAAATGAAAGAAGTAATACAATTAGAAGTAATAACTTACGCATAAGGAGTAGTTTTTTTACAAAAATATAAAAAATATAAGAGAAATAAAAGATAAAATATAACATTATATTCTGTTTATAAGTTAATCACTTTTATTTGGTTTTTATGTATTAAAACTTATTACTTTTGATAATAGAAACGTAAGAAATTGACTAACTATTTAAATAATTTAAATTCAGTTCAAAAGGAAGCGGTAATATGTTCAGAGGGCCCTGTGATGGTTATTGCTGGAGCTGGATCTGGAAAAACAAGAGTCCTAACTTATAGAATTGTGCATCTAATAAATAGTGGTATTCAGCCAAATAATATACTAGCATTAACATTTACAAACAAGGCTTCAAAAGAAATGAAACAAAGAATCGACTTTGCTTTAGAAAATAGAAATACACAAAATATTTGGATGGGAACTTTTCATTCGATATTTTCTAAAATACTCAGATTCGAATCTGAAATAATAAATTATCCGAAAAACTATACTATATACGACACAGAGGACTCAAAAAACCTAATCAAAAATATCATTAAAGAATACAATTTAGACAAAGATATTTATAAACCAAATTTTATAAGATCAAGAATATCATCTTTAAAAAACAATTTTATAGACCCAAAGAAATATTTGGAAAATCAAGAACTTGTAACACAAGATAAAATTTCAAAGCGTACAGAGTTTTTTCGAATTTATCAAACCTATTTAAAAAGATGTCATAATGCTGGAGCTATGGATTTTGATGACTTATTGATAAATACTTACGAATTATTGCAAAACCCATCAATTCTCATCAAGTACCAACAAATTTTTAAGTATATTTTAGTTGATGAATATCAAGACACAAACCATATTCAATATTTAATTATTAAGAAGTTAGCTGAGAAAAACAAAAATATTTGTATCGTTGGAGATGATGCTCAAAGTATTTATGCTTTTAGAGGAGCCAATATTAAAAATATATTAAATTTTAAAATTGACTATCCAAATTACAAAGAATTTAAACTGGAACAAAACTACAGATCAACAAAGACCATTGTTGAAGCAGCAAATAGTATTATAAAAAATAATCAACACCAAATAACTAAAAAGGTGTGGACTGAAAATAATATAGGAGAGAAAATACTAGTTGTAAAAACATCTTCAGATAAAGAAGAAAGTTTACTGGTTGCAAACACAATCTTACACTTAAAAGAAAAAAACCAAGCAATTAACCAAGATTTTACAATATTATATAGAACTAATGCTCAATCTAGAGCTCTTGAAGAATCTCTAAGGTTTAAAAATATACCTTATAAAATNTATGGGGGGCTATCTTTTTACCAAAGAAAAGAAGTCAAAGATCTTTTAGCATATTTTAGATTAACAATAAATTTTAACGATGAAGAAGCTTTTAGAAGAGTTATAAATTACCCAAGAAGAGGTATTGGAAATACTACAGTACAAGCTTTAAGCGATCTTGCACATCAACATAATACAAGCCTATGGCAAGTTGCAAGTAATTTGGAAAAAATAAATACCCATTTAAACAAAGGGACTTTAAAAAAAATTCAAGAGTTTGTTACTTTAATTAAAGATTTTAATTGCATGTGTGAAACTTACAATGCTCATGAGTTAGCAGAACATATAGCAAAAAAATCTGAAATTATTAATAATTTAAATTTTGATGATTCGGCGGAGGGTATTAACAGAATAGAAAATATACAAGAACTTCTTAATGGAATCAAAGATTTCAGTGATAGTTCATCTGAAAATAAGTTATATGATTTTATGCAAGAAGTTTCTTTGATGACAGATCAAGATTTAGCTGAAGAAAATTCAAACAACGTGACTTTAATGACTATTCATGCTGCTAAAGGTCTTGAATACCCATATGTTTTTATTGTAGGTCTAGAAGAAAATATTTTTCCAAGCTTAATGAGTCTTGAAAGTCAACAAAAATTAGAAGAAGAACGAAGGTTATTTTATGTAGCGATTACTAGGGCTCAAAAAAGACTGTTTATTTCTTTTTCAACTAGCAGATTTAAATGGGGTCAATTAATAGATTCCACTCAGAGCAGGTTCATAAATGAATTAGACGATAATTGTATTCAAAAACATGAGAACACTTCTAATCAAGAAAAATACAGGATATATTCAAACGGCTCTAATAGATACAAAAAATATACAAGTAATCTTGCTCCAATTAAAAAAAATAAAAGAGAAATTATAACAAACAAAAAAAATCACGTAAATCCAAGTGCCATACATCTCATTTCAGTTGGTTGTAATGTGAAGCATGCTGTTTTTGGGACTGGAAAAGTTATTTCAATTGAAGGGCAAGAAAATCATAAAAAGGCTACTGTTTTTTTTAAAGAATTCGGAACAAAACAATTACTTCTAAAGTTTGCTAAATTAGAAATTCTTTAACTAAATATTTAATCTCATTACTAATTTTGAATTGATCAAATCCTTTTTTAACTGTTTTCTAAGGCTTTCAATCGAATCAAACTTTTTTTCATCTCTAATTCTATCAACAAAATCAACTTTAATTTCTTCATTATACACTTGACCTTCAAAGTTAAAAATATGAACCTCAATACTAAATGAAGTTGTTTTAAATGAAGGCTTTACTCCTAAATTTAACATTCCAAAATGCTTTTGATTTTTTAAATAAACTATAACAGCATAAACTCCATTTCGTGGCAATATCTTCCATTCTCCATTTAAAGAAATATTTGCTGTAGGAAAACCAATTTTAGTTCCAAGTTGTTTCCCTTTGACAATTTTTCCAGAAATCGAAAAAAATGATGAAAGATATTTGTTTGCTGTTACAATATCACCTTTTTGAATAGCAAGTCTAATTTTAGTTGAACTTACAGTAACTTGATCAACTATATGTGCTTTTATCTCTCTTATTTCAAAACCATAAAGTTTAGATAAATCAATTAAATTTTGGTATGTGCCTTCACGATTTTTTCCAAAATGATGATCAAAACCAACAATAATAAAACACATATTCAATTTGTTTATTAAGAAATCTCTGATAAAATGAATTGAATCAATTCTTGAAAATTGTTTTGAGAACTTCTGAACAACTAAATGATCTAAATTAGTTTTTTTAAGCTTATTAATTTTCTCTTCAAGATTATCAATTAGTCTCAGATTTTGGTCTTCTGGGTAAAGAACATGTCTAGGGTGTGGATTCAAAGTCAACAAAACACTCTGAAGATTTTTTCTTTTAGCAATCTGACTAATCTGAGACAAAATTTTTTGATGTCCGGAATGCACACCATCAAATGTCCCCATAGTAACTACAGTTTTTACATTTTTAGGAAAATCATCAACAGAATAGTATATATTCACTTAGAAAATTAAATTTTTTGTTGAAAAAGTGTTCAAAATTAACAATAAATTTAAACACAGCTTATATACTTAAAAACAATTTAAAAATATTAGATTTGCAAAGAATTTGCCAACAGATTTATTAAAATTAAAAAATAAGTAATAAAATAAAAGAAATGTCAAAAAATACCGGAAAAGTATCTCAAGTTATAGGCCCAGTTGTAGATGTAACATTTAACAATTCTGAATTAGGACTGCCTGATATTTATGATTCGTTAGAAATAACAAAAGAAAGTGGTGATAAGCTTATCTTAGAATGCCAACAGCACATTGGTGAAGATACCGTAAGAGCTATATCAATGGAAACTACAGATGGGGTTAGTAGAGGTACTGAAGTAATCGCAACAGGAGCTCCAATTAAAATGCCAACTGGAGAATCCATAAAAGGTAGAGTTTTTAATGTAATAGGAGATGCAATAGATGGAATGGAAAATCTTGATAAATCTAGCGGTCTTGCAATACATAGAGACCCTCCAAAATTTGAGGATTTATCAACATCAACAGAGGTTTTATTTACAGGAATAAAGGTAATTGACTTGATTGAACCTTATGCAAAAGGTGGAAAAATTGGTTTATTTGGTGGTGCTGGAGTTGGAAAAACTGTATTGATTCAAGAGCTTATTAACAATATTGCTAAAGGACACGGAGGATTGTCTGTTTTTGCTGGTGTAGGTGAACGAACGAGAGAGGGTAATGATTTAATGAGAGAAATGCTTGAATCAGGAATTATAAACTATGGTGAAGATTTTAATCATTCCATGGAAGAAGGTGGATGGGACCTTTCAAAAGTTAATAGAGAAAAAATGGGAGACTCAAAAGCTACTTTTGTCTTTGGTCAAATGAATGAACCACCTGGCGCAAGAGCAAGAGTTGCCTTATCTGGTCTAACAATCGCAGAATATTTTAGAGATGGGGATGGAAAAGGAAAGGGAAAAGATGTCTTATTTTTTGTTGACAATATATTTAGATTTACTCAGGCGGGTTCAGAAGTTTCTGCTCTTCTTGGAAGAATGCCTTCAGCAGTTGGATATCAACCAACATTAGCTACTGAAATGGGAACAATGCAAGAAAGAATTACTTCTACAAAAAAAGGATCTATTACATCAGTTCAAGCAGTTTATGTTCCTGCAGATGATTTAACTGACCCTGCTCCTGCAACATCCTTTGCTCATTTGGATGCAACAACAGTGCTTTCAAGACAAATAGCTGAAATTGGAATATATCCTGCTGTTGATCCGCTAGAC
>PBQB01000006.1 GCA_002724895.1 Flavobacteriales bacterium | reverse complement strand
TAAAATTATATCACTTGAAGAAGAACATATTAAAGTATCTAACAAAACAGATCTAGGTAAAACGTTTACCACTAAGGTATCAAAGCAGGTATTTGCTTCATAAATAATATCATGAACCCCTACTCCTGCATTATTTGGATTAAATTCCCCAGGAAAAATAGAAGTTGTAATTCCTTGACCACTCCAATTTCCGTTCCATGGTGTTCTTGGTACATTAGTTAAATTTAATTGCTGTAANCCAGAATTTAGACAAAATGAAAGTGAATCAATTTGNAATTCAGTATCAACAACTGTAACATCANTTGTATCATTACAACCGTTAAATGAATAAACAATCAAATTAGATCCTAAATTAATAGATGGATCAAATGTTCCCAACAAATTATTTGTTATGTTTAATCCNNTCCANNTTCCNCCACTAGGCAATCCNGTTAAATTAAATGGTATTTGTTGTGGACAAGCAACTAAATCAACACCAGCATCAATTTCATTAATTGTAATATTAACAAAGTCACTACAACCTTGAATTGAATACTCCAATATATGTAAACCATCTCCTGCCACATCACTAAGAAAATCACCATCAGGAGTAACAGGACCTCCTAGAATTGATAATTTGTCGACTGCCACATCAGATTGATATGAATCTCCTGTAATAACTCTAAGCCTAATTAANAAGTCAGNAGAAATATAATTTGANAAATCAATAGAAGCTTCTAACCATTGATTNCCATTATTACCACTTACAAACCATATATCATCAATCCAATTTAATCCATTATCCATTGAAACATCCACTGAAAAAGTACCTTGATTAATCCCATTATTACTATTNCCATCATACATATGAAACCAAAAATTTAAAACTGGATTGGAATACATAGATAAATTTAAGCATGGACTAATNATCGCAGCAGTCTTATAGGGATTATTTGCTCCTGAAGCTTCTGTATATATATAAAAATCTTCATCAAAAGCACTGGAGGGGCCAGTTTGACCTGAAGGAGTAGAACCATTTCTGGTAGTCCAATCAAAATCATTATTTGGATCTTGNANCCATAAATTAAATCCATTNTCCCAACTTTCTTGTAATGGAAAGCTAGAAATTGAAAATGAACAATTACTTGGTAATAAATTATTAGAAGGAACANNAGACCAAACTCCTCCACTTGGAGAATGANTTAAGGAATAATTACCAGAATTTTGGCACAATGTTGTATCTGCGGGCATTACAATATTATTAACTACATCTATTGANAATGTATCTGAACAACCATTAGCAAGTGTATATATAGCATTTAATACTGCTGGAGATGAACCNACCAAAACATCTCCATTAGNTTGAATNTTNGNAGAACCAGACCAAACACCACCAGAAGGTGAAGAATNACTATTTAAATTAAAAACACTAGAATTGATACAGGCAGATAAATTATTTCCGGCATCTACTTCCAAAACAGTNATATCTAAATCATCATCACATCCCTGAAAACTATAAGTAACAGTATATATTCCTGGCACTAAATTTGATGGTNAAAACTCTCCATTTTGAGAACTAACAATTCCTGTACCCGACCAACTTCCTCCNACTGGATTTGCTGTTAAATTAATTGAATTATCTGTTTGACATATCGAAACAGTAGACTGTGTTNTTGGCGGCTGTAAAACNTGTATAACTATAGAATCTGAAGCCGATACAGAAGGTCCCAAATCATCAACAGTTACATTATATTGAGTTGTAACTGTTGGACANACTGTTTGAACTCCNGGNCTATTTAACCAAAATGGAAGCCAAGAATATGAATAGGATGAAGAATCACCCCCAATAACATTTACATACAAATCGACACACTCACCCAAACATATTGTATCATTAGAATTAGAACTTAAATCAACTTGCAAAGGACAATCGTTAATGAAAAATTGCAAATTATTTGATAGTATCCATGTATCATTACACACATCAANAAAAGTACTTTCAAAATATAAATCATACAGTCCACTTTCATTTAAACCAGGNCTTAATGCTAATGATATAGAATTTGTTGAATCATTTATACAATTTATTGGTGATGCACTTATATTCTGATTTAATTGGCCACTAATATTGTAATTAGCGGTATAAACAGAATCGCAATGAATATTTCTATCTAATTGAATAATAAGTGTAGTTAAACTACAACTAGGTGTATTTGGNAATGAAATTATTGGTGAAACAGGTGGATTAACTTGAGCTTCCCAAGAAAGCTCAAATCCTTCNGCAGTAACATTTAAGTCAGAAACAAATGTTATAGTAACACANCCGTTAGAAACAATTTGTGGAGGNAGATTTACACCTGAATAAGGTCCTNCTAATATTGGATATGTATTATNAGGACCATCATAAATCATTACATAATCATTAATTGGCTCTGTAACAAAAGAAATAAAATTTATAGCAATAGAATATGCTCCAGAAGGACATATTGTAAATGAAAAATTTTCATTGTTATCATACCATCCTGAATTGACTGAATTAGCTTCACTATCTGTTAATGTGCCTTCACACTCATATACAGTTTGATTAGACATTAAATACTGACCAAAAATGAATTTAGTAATAAATAAAAATATAAAAATTAAAAAGTANTTTTTTTTCATTGTTTAGTTACAACAATTGAAGGAGTACTTATTGCATTACTCCATTTCATTTCTCTATCTTGAATACGAATACTATATGTTAAAGTTTCTGTTANCCCATTTCCTAGAACAAANGGNGCATCTATTTCAATTAAAATATTTCCACTAGTAGATAAATTTTGATTAGGAGGATTTATAGGTATTAAATGATAATAATCTGCATTTTCTAGTCTACTATCTTTTACTTCTAAAGACAGGTAATCAGGATTANAAAAACCAACNNAGCCATCAGGGTGCTCATAGTTTATTCTAACCATTATGTTTTCACTAAACTCAATAAGGGATGTAGGAGATGTACTTTCAATAGAAATGGAAAATAAATTTTCATCATCCTTTTTACATCCAAGTAACAATATAAAAATTAAAAAATAAAAACTTTTTTTTAGCATATTATATAACTGTAAATGTAAAATGTTTAATTATCTGATATTCAGATCCATTTGAAGGGATTTCAGTAATAGGATTTACATTATCTTGAAGAAATATTTTAATAAAAACAACATCNCCACTAGAATATGCAGACATATCAAGTGTATATTTATGATAAAACTCATCAGATGTACTTTGATAAAATCCAGTTTCAATTAAAGGAGAAGNAACAACATCAAGAGGTAAAAAAGGTTGGTTATCAAAATTAAATAAATTCTTAGAAAACTTAACTTTATTNTAAGATAATTGAGAAGGGTTTTGAATATCATCTAATACACTAAACCAAAAATCAACTGAAGAAACATTTGAAGGAATATATATAGATCCTCTAGGTAATTCTCTAGGTAATTGAACCGACTGACCTGAAGCAAATGCTATACAACCTCTCATTTCTGGAATACTATTAGGTTCTAATGGAGAATTACCAAAAATATCTAGNGCACCATTATCAATCCACTGTTTAATATTTAAAATATGCTGACTTTTAACACCATGCCAACTGTTAGTTTGATCAGGNTCATAAACAATATCAGCTGTTAAAGGCATAACCTGAGAATTANCATCAAATAAAGAATTTCCGTCTTGATCAGCTAACAANCTAGCATAAAGAACACTTTTNTCAGAGTTTCCAGGTGAAACACGATATTGATATGTAGCAGATTGATTATTCTTAATTACAGGATGATACACTAAGGTACTGTAAGAACTTTCAATTGTTCTGAAATCTGGCTCAAAAGAACCATCATGACATCCAGAATTAGCACAATATGGAGCAAACACATTATTTTGAATACTTTCAAATGCAATAGGATTATTAAAATAGTTTGTATCATTATTTATTGGTGGATTTAATGCTGGATCATCATATGGATTCAAATCATCATTCTTACAAGCTGTAAAAAAAACTATAATAGAAGAAAAAAGAAAATAAATATACTTTTTCATTAACTTACATTAAGTCAAATAACGAATTATTTGTTGCAACAAGTCCTGTATTAATAACATCTTGTTTAAATCCTAATATCTCAGCAATTGTTGGGGTAATATTTAATAAGTCGCCAACTGCATTACCTTCACTTCCAATAGAAATATTAGACTGTATACCAGGACCTGCCATCATACCAAATACTCTTCGTGTATTTGCATCACTATGATCATACCCTTTAAATCCATTAGCATCAACAATATTATTAGGCTCTAAATTTCTTCCTTGCTCAGGAGCCAATACAATAGCAGTATTACCTGCCATTTCAGGAATATTATTTTGAATATAATCCCAAAGATGACCAACTCCATGATCTGCTCTATGCAAACTACTTAAATAAGAAGTGAAGTTACTATGACATGAATCAACTGAAGATAAATAAACAACAGTTAATTTAGGCTTAAATCTTTTCATAACTTCACATGCATAACCTATAGCATTAAGTTCTCCTCCACTAACAGGAGGATGTGCAATATTTCCTTGTTCAGTCTTTTCAAACATATCCTTGAAAAACTCCTTAATCTCATACTTTTCTTCATCAGTATTACCAATATCAGGCATTGACTTTCCTTGAGAATACCAAACATTATCTAAAAAGTATTTCATTTTATACATTGGACTTAGCTCTTCTTCAGGGTGATAAACCTTAGCATTTTTCAAATGCTTAAAACCATCATCTCCAAAAGTAATAGTTGGAGCTAAAAAATTAGCTCCATATTGAGATCCATAATCAGGATGAATACTATAATCAAGTAAAGGAATTGAATTTCCTATTCCATTACCAATATACCATACTTTAGAAGCAGGAATTCCTAAATGCCTTCTTACATATTCAAAAATAGTTGGAGTTTGACTTTTACTTTTAAGTCCCTGTGTATATTGATAATTTCCTGTTAATAATGAATTTAAACCACCATAATGACCAGCGTGTGAAGAAACCATTTCTTTAAATGTGGTTCCTTGCGTTTCCAAAGTTTGACTTAGAATCTGGGGTATTGGGGTATCTCCATCAACAACTCCATCTGTTCCAAAAACAATTTTATCTGTTGGAGCATTACCATTTAATAAGTTATACATGATATTTCCTTCACTAGAGTAACTTTGACTATCAAGCAAATATCTTTGTAATACAGATTCTTGTTGCCTTACACCTCCTGCAAAAGCTACAAATACAACATGATCTGCCATTGCTGAACCACTTGATGCAAATAGCCTTCCAGAAGGAAGAACTAAAGGCATACTAATAGACGCGGCACCTAAAGCAACTTTTTTAATAAATTTTCTTCTTTTCATAAAAATATTTTAATTAATAGAATTGATATTCATTAGACAATGAAAATGCAGTATAAACCATTTCTGAAGAAACATCAGGATGAGACATGAAAAAATTAAGAAAAAACTCTCTTTCAGCTTCAGTAATATCTCTTACATAAAATCTTCTGTATGTTTCTTCGATAAATAAATCTAAATCAGCACGCATAAGAGAATCGCTTGGAATTATAACTCCTGACTTATTCATAAAATTACTTAAAATAACTTCATGTGCAATTTCTTTATCTCCTATTGACTCAATACAATTTGTTATTTCAACTAACTCGTTAGAAGAAAGAGCTTTTTGAAATAAATTTGCGTGCAAAATCGAAATATATTGACCAATACTTTTTAACTTGTCTTTATTGGCATTATATGATTGAGATTGTATTTGATTAATATCATATATAGGATCTTTTTTACAAGAACTAAAAGTTAAAATAAAACATATAGCAAAAACTGTTTTACTCATAAATTTCTTAATTAAAATGTGCATATTCATCTGTTTTCATAATCTGTCTTTGTAGCCATTGAAAATCATGACTAACAAAAAAGTTATTTATTAAAAAATCTGTTTCTTCAGTATTTGGATTTCGCGCAAGCAACGTTTGATATGTCCAAATAATAATACCTTCATAAAACTCTCTTGACTCACAAATAATGTGTGTAAAATGTTCTTTATTGTTACCTGAAACTCCCAGGACAACTTGAGCTGTATTATCCTCAATCATTTTGTAAACTTCATCAAATTCGTATTGAGTTGGATATCTAAATAATAAATTATCAAAAGCAGCATTTATAAAATTAAAGGTATTCATATTAATATTATCATATACTGAATTATAAATCATTCTTCTATGCATTTCATTTATCTCAATAATTCCATTATAATACTCGAGTTCAGAACTAAGAACATTATTTAAAATATTATAATTTAATAAACCCTTATTTGCAGACAACAAATCATTACTTAAAGAATCATTAATATAATTATTCCAAAAATTATTTAATTGTGATGATATATATGAATTTGCAACTCCTTCAAGTAATCTTACTTTACAAATTTCATAAACTCTATGAAAATATGCAAACTTATATGATGAATCACCCATAATATAAGTAGTGTCAAACTGTAACTTCCTCAATAGGGAGTCTCTACTTTCTAATGAAACTTCAGAATCTCTTAAGAACTGAACATCCTTTGACATTTCTTCATCTAAAGGTTCTCTTCCTATTAAATCAATATAAATTCTATTGACATAATTTTCTAGCAAGATAGTTGGTATTTCAGAGTAATATGGAGCATTATTGTTATTAATAACAAGTGGATCCTTTTTACAAGAAACAGTAAAAACAAATATTGAAATAAAAAATATTTTAAAAATTAAAGAATTCATCTTTTGTAAAGATAATAAAAGTTATTTTATAATAAAAAATTAAATATTTATCTAACAAAAATCATTTCTTCATTTTCTTCTTGATAACTGTAGCCTAAGTGGTTAAACAATTTTAAATCACTAATATTTTTAATTTGATTGCGAATAATAAAATTACACATTTCGCCTCTGGCTCTCTTTGCATAAAACGAAATGATTTTTAATTTTCCATTTTTAAAGTCTTTAAAAATTGGTGTTACTACTTTATGAGGAAATGATGATAATTTTAGAGCTTTACTATATTCATTTGAAGCTAAATTTACAAGAAAATCACCTTGCTTCATTTCATTTGTTAAGAACGCTTGTAATTTTCCGCTCCAAAAATCATATAAAGTATTGCCAAATTCATTTTTAATTTTTGTCCCCATTTCTAGCCTATAAGGTAAAATCACATCTAATGGTTTTAATATTCCATATAAACCTGACAATATTCTTAAATTAGCTTGTGCAAAATCCATTTCCTTTTCAGAAAAGGCATGTGCTGACAAACCCTTATAAACATCTCCTTGAAACATTAAAATTGCATTAAATGTATTTAGATTATTAACATCCCATTCATTAAATCTAGCTACATTTAAATTGGTTAAATTATCACTTAACCCCATAATTGTCTTTAATTCTTTTGGAGTTTTCTTTTGAAGTAGATCTATGAGTTGTTGAGCTTCATTAATTAATGAAAAATTCATTTTTTTTGACAATTTATTATTGCATGTATCTAACTTCTTTGCTGGGGAAATAATTATCTTCATAGTAAAGTTGTATAATTGCACAAATTTAAGATTTTAATATGTATGATATAATAAAAAAGCACAAACTTTTATCATTACATTTAATGGTACTTATTCTTGGATTCACAGGCATATTAGGAAAGTTAATTTCTTTGAATTCATTACCATTAGTCTGGTATAGGATGACTTTAGCATTTTTAATTTTATTAATGGTTATGATTTTTAAAAAGACTATTTTAAAAATTAATAAAAGAAATTTTATTCCACTATTGGGTGCTGGAATGATTGTTGGACTACACTGGCTATTTTTCTTTGAATCAATTAAAGTTGCAAATATTTCAATTGCAGTTATTAGCTTATCTACATCATCATTATTTTCAGCATTTCTTGAGCCAATATTCTTTAAGAGAAAATTATTAAAATATGAAGTGTTATTTGGAATGATTGTATTGGCATCATTATCATATATGCTTTACGAAAAACCAACTAGTGACATGAATTTTACACTAGGTTACACATATGGTATTATAAGTGCTTTTTTAGCAACATTGTTTACATTGATTAATGGTAAATTCATTAATAAAATTGATGCGACTGAAATTACAACAATTGAAATGCTAGGTGGAGTTATAATTATTAGCATAATATTACTTATCAATCAGGATATATCTATTGTAAACAATATTCCTTCCATTAACGATTTATTCTATCTCATCTTATTAAGTAGTATTTGTACTGCAGCAGTATTTGTTTGGATGATTGAAATTATGAGATATATAACTCCTTACGCAGTTATTATGGCTGTAAATTTAGAACCAATCTATAGTATAATTCTAGCTTTGTTTTTGTTTAATAAAACTGAATCTATGAATTTTTCATTTTACATTGGAAGTTCAATTATTTTACTTATCGTTTTTTTAGATGGATATATAAAAAACAGAAAATAGATTAATGAAAGTTCAATTTTGATTGTTATTTTTGTAAAAAATAGTGAAATGAAAAATATACTTTTGATAATAGTGTTTATTTTTGGAATATCGTTCTCTTCATATTCTCAAAATAAGTTTAAAAGCAAACCTTTAAGTGGATATAAAATTAGTGGAGATATTAAAGGTTTACAAGATACTTCTGTCATACTTGCATATTATTTTGGAGGCAAGCAATTTGCTGCTGATACAGCTAAAGTAGTAGATGGAAGGTTTACTTTTGAAGGAAAAAAGGAACTAAGCGGTGGAATGTACTTAGTAGTGTTATCTAATCAAAGATATTTTGATATTATTATTTCTGAACAACATTTCTCTTTCTCAACAGATGTAAATAATTTAGTAGAATCAATGGAGTTTAAAAATTCAAAAGAAAATCCACCCTTTTATCAATATTTAAGCTTTATTGGTAAAATGAATTCTCAGGTTACTCCAATTAGACAAAAAATGGAAACTGTAAATAAAAATGAAAAAATAACATTACAAAAACAAATTGATGATATTAACAATCAGGTAATTAAATATAGAGATAATTTTATCAAAAAAAATTCTAACATATTTTTCACAAACATAGTTAAAGCAACTATCGAAACTGAAATACCTGAATCTCCAATGGATTCAACAGGAAAACCAGATCAAACATTTCCATATAGATATTATAAAAAACATTTTTGGGATAACATTAACTTTTCAGATGCAAGAATGCTAAGAACTCCAATATTTTTNAATAAAATGGAACAGTTTCTTGACAAACTCACTGCAAAGCATCCTGACTCAATTATAGTTTCAGCAGACAAATTAGTTGAACTATCAAGAGCAAATGATGAAATATTTCAATATGTTGTTTCTCATATAACTTCAACATATGAAAGATCAAAAATTATGGGAATGGATGCAGTTTTTGTACACATGGTGGAAACTTACTATGTAACCAATCAATGCAACTGGGTAGACTCAACACAATTAGCCAAAATAAGTGATAGAGCGCAAAAAATTGCTCCTAATCTGTTAGGCAGAAAAGCCTCTGAATTTTTAGATTTTTACGGCAGACCATTCATGAAAGACACTTTAGGAAAACTGCATACTATTCAAGAAATTAATGCTGAATATACAGTATTAATTTTCTATGGACCTACTTGTGGACATTGTAAGAAAGAAGTTCCAAAAGTAAAAAATGTTTTGGATTCACTTATTAATTTAGGATCAAGTATCAAAACANTAGCTGTTGCAACAGAGTTCGATAAAAAAGAGTGGAAAAAATTTATAAGAAATCAAAAAACAGGAGACTGGATTAATGTTGCAGATATAAATCATGATGATGAAGGAAACCCAGTTGCAAGTAGTGATTGGAGAGATAAGTATGATATTTATTCAACTCCAGTGATTTATCTTTTAGATAAAGATAAAAAAATCATTGCTAAAAGAATTACACATAATCAAATTGCAGATATAATTGACAGGAGGAAATTATAGTTAAAAAATAACCTCAGTAGAACCTTCATCTACAGATAGATAATATGTTAGGCTATATTCTTGTAAAATCTCATGTACTTTTTGCTTAAGAATACCATCTCCTATTCCATGTATTATTATTAATTTATTTATGNTACTATTTATTATTGCTTGATCAATNTTTTTTCTACAATAATCTATTTGATTAGGTAAAATCAAATTTTTNTTTACATTNTNTAAATCTAAATTCTCAAAATGTAAATCAACAATTAAAGAAGACTTNTTTTTATTTTTACTTTTNGTATTTTTCTTATTNGAAANAGCAGGTTTGTCCTTATTTATAATTTTTTTTCCGTAGGCTTCTACATTATTTGTTGAGGGATCTACTAAAATGATGTCGCCAATATTTGTTTCAACATCAAAACCTTCATTTGTTTTTACAAGAAATTTNCTGTTTGATATTATTGAAATAATAACACCTATTTGATTTTCATTTTTAAATAAAACTTGATCTCCAATACTAAACAACATTAATAATAAATAGGATGCCAATATAATTTATTGTTTGATAATTCTAAAGTAGGCATCGGAAACTTTAAAAAACCAAAAGTATGAAGAATTGTATTTAAATATTTGTTATTTGTTTTAATTTTATTTAAATCTACATCTAGAGAAAGTAAAAATTGTCTTTTTCTTTTGGGATACCAATTTTTACCTTCACCGTCATTAGGTTGATAAGGACTAAGCATTTTGTTCCCACTATGNCCTAGCGANACACTTAACCAATGNGGGAAATTNTCTTTTTGTATGTTAAATAAAGATTTTAAATTAAAAGATATCCAGTAAGTTTGACCATTATAATCTTTAAATATTTTTTCCAATAAATTATTTCCTAACTGTTCAGGGTTTTGATCTGACCATCTGGATGGACGAAAACTATATTTCAATTGAATTCTTTGTTCATTCCAATATAACTCTTGAGATATAGCAACAAGTGAACCAAAACCATTAGCTAACAGATCACCAGAAGATGCTCCCCATTCTGCAGAATAACCATCTAAAATCTCAATAATTGTTAAAAAAAATGTTCCGGTTAACCCACCATACCAAATAGCATTTTTTCTTTTCATGCCTGTCCATTTGTAAGCTTTGATACCAACAACTCCAGAATAATAAGATGCAGTTAAATGACCTAACTTATCCATTTGTAACCANTCTCCATTATCATTTATAAAATGAAAATTATCTTTATCGTATTTAGAATACCATAATTCATTCAATCCAACTAATGATCCTGTNTAAAGTGCCAGTTCAGATAANAAAAGTGTATTTCTTTTCTTAATATTTAAAGANAAAATTTCTGAAGTGTTACTTTTCTTTTGATATTCTTCTGGAATATCCCAATCTTGNCAANAGCTATTTAAATACACTAAAACAAAAAATATAAAAAAAATATTTTTTTTCACTTAAAGAATAGTTTTTTTACATGNNTNTNAAATATCCCAAACAATCTCAATACTAGAAGCTTCAGCATATGTTCTTAATACAGGTTCTGTTCCAGAGGGGCGAATCATTAACCAAGAATTATCATCAAAATAAAATTTAAATCCATCTAATTTTTCGATCTTAATAACTTTATAATTACCAAACTTATCATAATAATCTGATTGACATTTTTCAATTATACTGGATTTTAGTTCTTCATTTATATCTAAGTCATTTCGTTCAAATGCAAACTTACCTACTATTGCATATACTTCATTAATTAAGTCATCAAGTGTTTTTCCTGATTTTGCCATAAATTCGAATAATGTTAAACCCATCCATATCCCATCTCTTTCTGGAATATGTCCTTTGGTAGCAATACCTCCTGATTCCTCACCACCTAATAAAACATCATCTATCAACATTTTTTTTGCAATATGCTTAAAACCTATTTGAACTATTTCATGTTTTAAATTATAATATTCACATAATTTAGATACTTTAACAGAACAAGAAAATGCTGTAACAACTTTACCAGTCATTCCTTTATACTTTACCAAGTAATGAATAAGTAATAAAATTATATGATGAGAATCAATAAAATTACCATTTTGATTATATAACCCAAGTCTATCTGCATCTCCATCTGTGGCTAAACCACAATTAATATTACTATTCTTAATTAAATTAGAAAATTCATTTAAATTTCTATGAATTGGTTCAGGAGATATTCCCTGAAAACCAGGATTATTACTACAATGTAAAAAAGTAATATTTGGCAATAACTTCTTAACGACATTCATTCCAGCACCAAACATTGCATCATATGCAAAATTAATTTTAGAATCATTAATTAGTGAAATATCAAAATTATTTATTGTGTGAGAACAATATTCCTCCTCTAAATCAACATAAATCAATTGACTCTTATCCAATAATTTTGATAAATTGATTTTATCATAGTCAATAGAATTTATTTCCGGAATCATATCTTCAATTTCTTGTACATCTTCAGGTGATAAAGGCCCCCCAAAATTTCCTTTTAACTTATATCCATTATATTCAGGAGGATTATGAGATGCTGTAATAACTATTCCTAAATCAGCATTTTTATTAACTACTCCCAATGAAACCATTGGAGTTGACACAAAAGATTTAGATAAAAAAACTTTTATATCAAAGTGTGATAAAACTTTAGCAACAGTTTCAGCAAACATAGGACCACCAAATCTGCAATCATATCCAATAACAACTTTTGAATTACTTTTTTTAATATTTAACCATTTTGCTACTGCAATAGTTACTCTTGCTACATTATCTGTAGTGTAATGTTTGCCAATTATCGCTCTCCAACCATCTGTACCAAACTTAATTTTATTCATATTAGATTTTTTACTAAAATAAACAATTAACGCATAATTTTCATTTTATTTAATGCCTTTTGATACCTGCGAGCATTTATCAAATGTTTTGTATATGTCTTTGCAAAATTATGGTAGCCTGAAAAGTCTTCCTTCGCACACATAAATATAAATTTATGACTTACAGAGTTTAAGACAGCATCAATAGCATTGATAGAAGGAATACATATTGGACCGGGTGGCAAACCTTTATATTTATAAGTGTTATAAGGTGATTCTATTTTTTTATCCTTATTTAAAACTCTGTTAATACTAAAATCACCAATAGCATAAATTAATGTTGGGTCTGATTCGAGCTTCATATTTTTTCTAATTCTATTTAGATATAATCCTGCAATAATCGGTCGTTCATCTAATTTAATATTTTGTTCTTTTTCAACTATAGAAGCTAAAATTGACACTTCACTAGATGAGAGACCAATATCCTTTAACTTACTTTTTCTTTCAGAATTCCAAAAAGAATTATATTCTCTCACCATTCTTTGTAAAAATTGCTCTGCACTTGTATTCCAATAAAACTGATAGGTATTAGGAATAAATAAGCATGCAATATTTTCGATATTCATTGAATACTTATTTAAAAAATTAGTGTCATAAATTGCTTCTATAATACATTTAGAATCTGCTTCAATTTGTAAAGAAATATTTGATGCTAATTGTTCAATATTTCTAACATTATTGAATGTAACATTTATAGGATCCTGTTGACCTGATCTTAATAAATTAATTAGTTCATTATTGTTTAACTTTCTATTTATTCTGTATTTACCAGGTTTTATATTAATGTCATATTTTTTTTGTTTTGCTAACCATTTAAAAGAATTAATATTAATTAAAAGTCCATTCTCAGATAATTTGTTTACCACAGTATTAAAGTCTGCATTAGTTGGTATATATATATATTCTTTTTCAGAATTATTTGGCAATAAAATATTTGACTGATATATTATAGAGTACAATTCATATATTAATCCAGAACAAATTAATAACAGAATAAAAGTAAATGATATTATTTTCTTATTTATAATCATATAATTAATATTTACAAAATAATATATTTTATTTTAAAACATGATTTGGATCAATATCTAATATTTTGTTTTTATAAATGTTCATATTTATAAAATCATTTTGAATTTTAGAAATTAGATATAAATTTTCATAAGCTAAAATGTAATCTGGATCTAATGCAATAGCTTGTTTTAATCTTAATTCTGCAGCCTCATATTTATTTATTAAATAATCAATATATCCTAAATTAAGATGAGCTTCTTTAATTGTAGGGTTTAAATCAATAACCTGGTTTAGTATTATTCTAGCTGAACTTAATTTATTATTTTTAATCAAAAAAGTAGCATATTTTATTTTGTATTCTAAAACTAGAGGCATTAGCTTGATAGATAATTTAAAATAATTTTCAGCACTATTTATTTCATTTTTTGAGAACACTTCTCCNATTCTAGAAAAAGACAATGCAAGAGAAGAATTATTATATTTTAATGTATCTAAAAANTGGTTTAAAGTATATTCTATAAGTNNCTTATCTTTATTACTAAGGTAGTAATATTGTATATAATCATTAAAATTATCCTTAGTTTTCTCTAAATAATATAATGCGCTATCTAAATAAATAGGATTAGATTCAAAACTTTCATATCTCTTTAGATAAGCCTTAGCTTTAGACAATTTAGTAGAATGAGAATTATTAATTGAAAATAAGCCAAGAAAATTTCCTTTTACTGTATCCTTTGATAAATGTAAACCGATTTTATGATCAGTAATAGTAACATGCATTATATCAGAAGATGAAGAACTTGGCATATGACAACTTACACAATTATCTATCTTTTCATCTTTACANATNTGATGACAATCTNGACATTTATTATCAAAATAATTATCTCTTAAACTTGAAACACTATAATGTGGGTTGTGACAAGTAATACAGGTCATTTCAGAATTTTTGAAACATGCACTTTCTTTTANCCNTTCTACATGCGAAGCCATGATAAATGAATGATCATTTTCAAATTTTGGTAGGTAAACATCTAAAAAATCATTTAGTTTCATTCCAGGCTTAAAGTCTGAAAATGATTTATTTTCATGTAGTACAGTAGTACCTTGTAAATGGCAACGTTGACAAACATCAAATTGTAAATCTATTGGTAATTTNGCTGGATTAACAATTGAATAATCTATATACTTTGAAGTATCAATTATGATACCAGCAAGTTTTTCCTTAACATGAACTTCACCAGGTCCATGACACCTTTCACAATCAATACCTTGGGGAACTGAAGAATAATTATTTAATGATGTTTCTTCAAAATCTGAATGAGCATTATGACAACTCATACATTCTATACCAATCTTTCTATTAAATCTTGAANTATTTCCATTTTCATATCCAGGAGGAAGATCAAAAATACTATCTTGAGTATAAAAAGNATATGGGGCTTGATGAATAAAACCATTAATTTGANAAAGATGAGAGTTGGTATGATTACCAGAACCTATTTTGTAATGTATTTTTCTAATTAATTTATGAACTGTATCTAAGTTTAACAATCTAAATTCTAATAAATATAAACTATCATTTTTCCAAAAAGGCAAATAATTTAAATTTAATACAGAATCATACACTACTTCCATTTTAGAATTACATAATGCGGAATGCTCTTTGATTGCATAGTTAAATGATTTACCCATTCCTGTTTTTATATAAGAATCATAAATTTCTACATGACATTTCCTACATTCTTGCATCCCGACATATTTAACAGTATCATTATGATTTTTATATTTAGAAAATGTTGTAACATCACCTCTTTGGCAAGAGAAAAAAAATAAAACTAATACTAAGAAAACTTTACTTACAAAGGACATATTTATTTTTAANTGATNGTTGAAATCCTAAAGAAAGAAANAATTTAATACTAGCTATATTTTCTGAATCAATCAATGCATATAATTTTTTAATAAAAATTTTATTCCAAGAATAAAAAATTAATTGTTCTAAAGCTTGCTTCGCATAACCATTTCTTCTGTAATCTTCAATTACAACTATTCCAACTCCAGCTTGATTTTTCATAAAATTATAATCATACAAATCAATACATCCAATAGATTTATTATCTAAATCAATAATAAAACGAACTTGTGAAGTAATTGCAATATCAAAACGAGCGTTATAAACAAAGTCACTTATTTCTTTCTTGGTGAATTTTTGCTTTGTTTGACTAACTTTCCACAATTTTATNTCATTTTCTAAATCATATAAAAAATCAACATCCTTTTTTTGAACTTTTCTGATTGATATTTTCTTATTTATTAACATAAAATTTACCAGAAAAAACCATTCTCACCTCCCCTTCAAGCCAAATTTCATTATACTCATTCATATCTTTATTAAAATAAACTTTCAACGTGCCTCCTCTAGTATTTATATTTATAAAATCGGATTTGATCATATTGTTAAAATGAGCACATAAAGTTGAAGCAACTACTCCTGTTCCACAACTCAATGTTTCTCTTTCAACACCTCGTTCGAAAGTTCTAATATTTAAATCTTTAGAAACCTGAACAAAATTGACATTTGTTGAATTAACAGATAAGTTTTTATTTCTTGAATATTTTTTTCCATTTCTTTCCACATCAATATCATCTAAACTATTAACAAATTTAACAAAATGAGGGGATCCTGTATCTAGAAAAAAACCATCATCAACTTTATCTATTTTATTAACATCGTTCATTTTAATTAAAACATTATTTCTATCAATTATTTTACCCATGTGTATACCATCGCAGGCCTTAAAAGTTGTTTCTATTTCTATAATTTTAAGGAAGTTTGCAAACGCCACGATACATCTCCCACCATTACCACACATCGTAGACTGATATCCGTCAGAATTAAAATAAATCATTTCAAAATCAGCATGCTGATGATTTCTTAATAGAATTANTCCATCAGCACCTANTCCAATATTTCTATTACAAATTAAGTTAATTAAACTATTATCATTAGCATCAAAGATTTTATTTCTATCATCAATGATAACAAAATCATTACCAGTACCTTCATATTTATAAAAATTTATAGTCATGTTTGTAAAAATACAATAAAAATGCATTTAATTCTTTAAGCTATATTTGCTAAGAATATATATTTTTACAAATATTTTTTAAAAAAAAATCAAATGTCTATTTCATACGATAAGCAATTAAACAACTGGATTGAAAATGAAAAGTCAGGTGTTAATCTATTAAATTCCGTTGGCACACTTATGTATGATAAGGGAATTGAATTAGTTCTATTTAGAAATCAACTTTTAGAAATTGGAGTTTCTGAATTATTAGATTTATTTTCTTATGCCAATAAAGTTGTTAATAGAAAAACTGATGTAAAAACTGCTACATTAATCTCAAATGAGATTTTAAAAATGGATTTACCTCCTTCAAAAATTGATATTGGTTTATTAACTGCTGAATTTTTAGAAGGTGATATGAACTTAGATGAGTTTCTCAATTTAAAATTAAATCATATTATTAATCATAAGAATCAAATCAACACTGCTAAAGACGTTATTTTGTTTGGATTTGGTAGAATAGGAAGATTAGTTGCAAGAGAACTTATTAAGCAAGCAGGTAAAGGACAACAATTGAGATTAAAAGCAATCGTAGTTAGAAAACTATCATCAGAACAAATTATAAAAAGAGCTGACTTGTTGAGAAGTGACTCTGTACATGGAGCTTTTAAAGGAGTTGTTGAAGTAAATACAAAAAATAGTTCAATGATAGTAAATGGACAAATGATAAAGTTCATTGAGGGATCTGACCCTGAAAAAATTGATTATACTAATTATTCAATTAATAATGCATTATTAATTGATAATACTGGCGCCTTCACAACAAAAGAAGCATTATCAAAACATTTAAAAGCTAAAGGCGTTAGCAAGGTACTTTTAACAGCACCTGGAAAAGAAATTCCGAATATTGTATATGGTGTAAATTCAAAAAATTTAGATATAAAAAATAATAATATATTTTCAGCAGCTTCTTGTACTACAAATTGTATAGCACCTATTTTATATATTATTGAAAATAAATTTAAAATAGCAAAAGGTCATTTAGAAACTGTTCATTCTTATACAAATGATCAAAATCTTTTAGATAATATGCATAAAAAACCTAGAAGAGGAAGATCAGCTGCTATTAATATGGTAATTACCTCTACTGGTGCTGGAAAAGCAGTTACTAAAGTTATTCCATCTCTTAAAGATAAATTATCAGCTAATGCAGTTAGAGTACCGACACCTAATGTTTCTCTTGCAATTCTAAAATTAACTCTTAATAAAAAAACAACTGTTTCAGAAATTAATAAACAAATTAGAGATGCTGCAATACATGGTAGTTTAGTTAATCAGATTAATTACCAAGTTGATCCAGACTTAGTGTCTTCAGATATTATTGGTAATAATTGTTGCTCAGTATTTGATAGTAATGCTACAATAGTTAGTAAAGATGGAAAAGACATCGTAATTTATGTTTGGTATGATAACGAGTTTGGATACACTAAACAAGTAATAAGATTAGCAAAATTCATTGCAAAAGTTAGAAGGTTAACATACTATTAATTTCACTTTTAAAACGGATGAAATTAAACATTAATCCCTTTATTTTTTATAAACTTTTCAACTCTTGCTTTACTGGTTTATCAATAGGAATTTTATTTACTATTTATGAACCTATAAAACCTTCAATATTTTCAATCGGAGGTATTTTTCTAGCATTAGGGTTGTTGATAATTGCAAATTATTACGAAAAACTATTAAACATCAGTAAATTTTTCTACATATCTATTTTTGTTGAGTTATTTATGCTACTAAGTTTGATATTATTCTTTTTACTTAAATACTCCATTGTATCTGCATTATTAATTTATGTAATTTACCAAATAACATTTATATTTGGTGGATATTTAGTAAGAGCTGAGACACTAGTTGTCAAAGAAAAAAAACTTCTTTCTAGAATTGATATTAATAAACAAGTAGGTTATTTGATTGGGTTATGTTTATCTCTTATATTTTACAAAACAATGGATTTGTTTTTTGAAATAACCGACAAAAAAGTACAAATTACTATACTTCATTATCTATTGTTAACACTACAAATATTTGTAATTTATTTACTAATAAAAAGTTTCAAGAAATAATTTTTTAACTACTGTTCCATCTTGATATATATAAAACAATGCAGATTTATTAGCAACTTCATTAATGTGAACTTCTCTTCCTAGAACATCAATAATTTTAACTAGTTTAGAAGTATTAAAATTTAAATTATCTGTATTACTTATTGATCCCGAAGACTCATACAAAACTAAATCATCAACCGCTGCTTCAACTAAACTACCTCCATCAAGATTTTGACCTAACCTCAAACTATCTGAAGCAATAAATTTTAACTGAACATCAGATGTTAAATTAACGTAATCTTTTACTCTAAAAGCAAATTTTCTCCAAGCTATTTCTGCACTTTTATTATTCTCAACATAATACCAATTATTACCATCATCAGTAATTAATACCTGCCACCAATCAGCACCCGGATTAGCACCAGTATTGTTAGTATACCATCTAAAGTATGAAAATGCAGGATTTGTAAAATTAGAAAGATCATAAAAAGGTGAATAAAGAGTTGTATGACCATCATCAACATCATTTGTTCCAACTCCATCAGTAACACTAGCGTTTCCTGTAAATGCGCACCTATTAGAACTACCGTTTGTGTTGTCTGTACCTGTTTGGACAAGGCCAGATAATAATTGAGGCTCTAAATATGAAGGATTAGGAATCCCAAGTTCCCACATACCTGTAGTAGCTTGATCATTAATATCTCCAGTAATCCATACTCCTTGATTTAAATCAAAATCTTCAGTCTCAATCATCTCATATCCAACTAAAATAAAATATGGAACATTAGCATTTGATAATGGTTCAATATTTGCTGCCATAGGAGTAACAACAGATTCATATCCATAAATATCCTTTAGTGAAATATAATAAGCAATTACTGTCCCTTCAGGTTGTGAGGGAATATATTCATTTAATGCATTTGATGAACTAACTGGTACTGTAACATTATTCCACTGATTAGAACTATTTATTCTATAAAACAAATTAGCACTATCTAATGCCCAAGGGTATGTTAAAGAAATAGTTGCATTTACTAAAATATCAGTGTTAGCTAAAGCTGTTTCAATAGGATTATGAGTAATTACAGCATTTGACAATAAGGTAATTCCATGTAATGCAAAAGCATCTATGATATCTATATCATTAGGGGTACCATTAGTAATATTTGCATCATTATCATCAGCATATAAAACTTCAATTAAAACATCAGTATATACTGTTCCTTCAGTTCCATTTGGTCCGTCCGGGGCTCCATCATATGTATATTTAAAAAGGTCTAACATCTGTTGCATATTTCCTAAATTCAAATATGTATCCCAAAATGCACCAGCAATAATTTCTCCATCTCCATGTACTTCTCCTGAAATATCTTGGGGATAAACCTTACGATTTTGGTCATATCTTCTCACAGAAATCGTAGGATCTGTAAGATCCCATCCATAGCCAAGAACAGGATTTTGAGTTAATGATAATGCCCAAATATCTGCATAGCCTTCATTTAAAGCACCATTCCACATACCATTTGCTCCATATCTATAATCATTAATTGCATGACCATATTCATGATATACAACATCAGGTAACTTAGCTGTAGCATGACAATTATCTGTAGGGTCTACAGGACCCCATGTAGAAGATTGCATATAAAAATTAATAGTTCCAGAACTATAGTATGCATTACAGCTTCCACTTACATCAACATTTGTTTCAATTGGAAAATCTAAACTTGTAAAAGTTGGAAAAATGTTTTTCATATGATCATGTATCATATTAACAGAATAATAGGCTGTTCTCTCTTGAACTGTTGAGTTAGAATTATCAAAAAGAATGCTATTACCATTACCAATATTAGCAAAAATATCTGGTGTTGAATTATTAGTTTGCACATCGGCATACAAACCTTCTAACTTATACCTGATGGGAGTTCCAGTAGGAAGCGGTAAATTCACATCACCATTAGAGTCAGAGTAGTAATTAGTATTAGAAGATTGATCAATAGCTTTAAGATATTTAAATTTTTTATTTACTGGAAAAGTATATGGATTAGTAACATAAACATCTCCTGAAACTGAATTAATTGGAGATGAACTTGACGAACTAAATGTTTCATATAAGACTTGATTTTTTCTCATTAATAAATCTCCAGTATGTGCATCAACATAACAAAGATATTCAGCAGGACCTTCATCAATTCTAGTCGTTACATTTACGGTATAAACTAAATGAAAATCATATTTACTTTCATTAGGAATTGGCAATATAGATAAATCACTATTAACGCTAATTTTTTGAATTTTATATTTTAAATTATTTGTAGCAAAATTAGTTGCTTCTTCTTTAGAAACTGAAGGAATAATATTTAAATTTATATCAGAAAATACATCCAATCCAAAAACTACAATTTTTTTGTCTAAAGTTAACTTTGCATATACTCTACTATTTAGTATTTCAAGATCTCTGTAGTATTGTGAAAAATTAATATTTAAGTACTTATCATTAATTGTCTTATTAGAAAATCTTAAGTCTGATGGTAAGTCAAAACTATTATTTAAAAAATTTAATACAGATGCATTATCATCAATCCCATTGTTAAGACCTATTGGTTGACCAAATGCTCTGTGAGGAAGACCTGTTCGTTCATTAAAAATAACATACCAATTACCATTATTACTTAAAAACTCTTTCCAAATAGATTGATTACGTAAGATATTTTGTTTGTTTATATCTAAAATTTCTGTTTCATTATAATAACGAATCTCATTATGATCGTTATGCGCACACTGAGCTAGAGAAATTAAACTAATGGAAGAAAAAAAGATAAGTAATAAAAGGTTTCTCATAATATATTTGTTTTGATACAAATTTAAAAAAACTTACTTTTTAAAAAAATTAGTCAAGTAAAACAACTTGACGATCATAAGCGAGAGACATATTTTCAGGAAGAGACATATTTACATCTTTATGCAGACCCATAAAATGTGAAATATGAGTAAATAACGCTTTTTTAGGTTTTAATTCTTTAATTAAACTTACAGCTTCAGCTAAAGAATAATGTGAAATGTGTTCTTTTATTCTTAATGCATCCAAAATAATTAAATCTGCATTATACATTTTAGCTTTTTCAATATCAGAAACAAAGTTAACATCAGTTAGATATATAAAATTTTTAATTCTAAATCCATAAACAGTTAATTTATGATGTTTTCCTTTAATTGGTATAATCTCTGTAGAGTTAATACTAAACGTACTATTTGTAAAAATATTTAAGTTAACTTTTGGAACACCTGGATAATTATCATTAGAAAAGATATAAGGAAACTCTTTATATAATGCGTTTTCAGTTTTAATGTTACAATAAACCTGAATATCTTTTTTCCATTTATGATTAAATGCACGAATATCATCCATTCCAGCTACATGATCCTTATGGTGATGTGTAAATAGAATAGCATCTATATTTTGAACATTTTCTCTCAACATTTGTTGGCGAAAATCAGGGCCTGTATCAACTACAAAAACTTGATTATCAACTTCTATCATTACAGAAGATCTTAATCTTTTATCTTTAAGATCAGTAGAAGAACAAACTTTACAATTACAACCTATTACAGGCACACCTTGAGAGGTGCCAGTTCCTAAAAGGGTTATCTTCATTAAAATACCTATTTTTTCTTGATGTAAATTTATACATAAAATATATTTGTCTATTAAATTATCTAATTAAATTTGCAATAAATATAACCAACTAATAATGAGGCAAGTAATACTTACTGCAGGTCAAAAAGCACTTCAAATTAATTTAGATAATACAATTTACGGTTCCTTTGTTGAAATTGGGGCTGGTCAAGAAGTTGCTCGTAATTTTTTTAAAGCTGGTTCAGCTTCTGGAACAATAGCTAAAACAATGTCTGCCTATGACAGAGATTTTTCTAACGCTATATACGGAAAAGAACAAGATGGAAGATATGTCTGTAAACCAAGATTAAACAAAATGCTAGATCATGAATACGAGTTGTTAGAAAGCCGATTAAAAGCTAGTGACAAAAGAAATACTAGATTTTTTGCTTTTGCTGACACTGTCGCTACTGTAAATTATAGTAAAACAAAAAAAGGACATGGATGGATTGGCTTAAAGTTTCAAAAAGAAACAGATCAAAAACCTTCTAATTTTATATTTTATATTAATCTTCATGATCAAGATTCTAAATTACAACAAGAAACAATTGGAACTATTGGAACCAATCTTATTCACGCCTGCTTCAATGAAGATGATCCTAAAGTTATTCTTGCTAGAATTTATGACAATTTGGAAAAAGATCAATTTAGTATTAACATGGTAGAAGTATCAGGTCCTGCATTTAAAAATAACGACAATAGACTTTTAAGTTTAACTTTAGTAAAAGAAAATATGACAGATGCAGTTATTTTTAATCCAGATGGAATGAATCAACAACCATCTGATATTTTAAGAAAAAAAAATATTCTAACGATTAGAGGAAGTTTCAGACCAGTTACTAAAGTTAACATTGATATGCTAAATGAAGGACTTAAAAATTTTAAATTAAGCAAAAAAGTTAATCCTGATAATATTCAAATACTTTTTGAAATAACATTAAGTAATTTAAAAGCTAATGGAGAAGTTGATGAACAAGATTTTATGGATAGGGCTAATTTATTATGCTCTTTAGGTTATACTGTTATGGTTTCTAACTACAAAAAATATTATAAATTAATAGAATATTTATCTCAATTTACTAAAGAAAGAATGGGGTTAATTCTTGGAGTTGATAACTTAATTAACATGTTTGAAGAAAAATATTATAGAAATTTAAATGGGGGAATTATGGAAGCTTTTGGAATTATGTTTACAAGAAACATTAAATTCTTTCTTTACCCCTACCAACCAAATGACAAAACTAAGTTATTAAATAGTAAAAATATTCCTATCCACCCTAGAATAAAAGGGTTGTATAATTATCTATATTCAAATGGAAAAATACAAGATTTAGATTATAACAAAGAAATTCTACATATCTTCTCAACAGATGTATTAAAAAAAATCAAATCATGTGAAAATGGTACTTGGGAAAATATGGTTCCGAAAGGTGTTGCTGATATAATTAAGAAAAACTCTCTTTTTGGAGCTATTTGTAAAATAAAATAAAAATTGCTTAGTGAAAAAAATTATAATTCTACTCTTAATATTACCACTATTTACAAATGCCCAACGAGGACAAGGAAGTTATGGTGATTACTCTGGATTTAAAAAAAAGAAAAACTCCTCCTACTTTAGAGGAAATATTTCTGGAAAAATTATAGATCAAAATTCTAAAGAAGGATTAGAATATGCTAACATTAGTCTTATAAATTCTAAATGGAATAAAGTTATTGAAGGAACAATTTCTGGTAAAAATGGGAAATTTTCAATTTCAGGTATATTAATTGGCGAGTATATATTAACTGTAAATTATTTAGGGTACAAAAAAAAAGAAATTCCATTTAAATTGACTAAAAAAAATCCAGATATCAACTTAAAAGAAATAAATTTAGAAATTAGCTCTGAAGAACTTACTGAAATCACTATTGAAGAATCTAAACCTGTTTTTGAATCAAAATTAGATAAAATTATATATAACGTTGAAAATGACAATAATGGTGCATCTGAAGATGCTACAGATGTTCTTAGAAAAGCTCCATTATTATCTGTTGATTTTGATGGAAATGTTGAATTAAGAGGATCAAAACAAATCAAATTTTTACTTAACGGTAAGGCATCTTCTTTCCTTTCAGGTGACCTATCTTCTGCTCTTCAAATGATTCCAGCTGATGAAATTAAAAGTGTAGAAATAATCACTTCTCCTGGTGCAAAATATGATGGTGAGGGAGAAGCAGGAATTGTAAATATAATAACACAAAAAAAGATAATTGATGGGTATAAAGCTTCATTAGACGGTTCATTTGGAACTCGAAACAACAAAAATGGGTTCAATCTTACTCTTGGTAAAGGAAGGTTTAGTATGTCAGCAAGAGGAAACGCTTGGTATAGTTGGCCTAGAGAAGGCACAACAACATACCTAAGACAAGACTGGAATGAATCTGGAGATACAAACACGTTAACTAACAATGGAATTAGCAATAGTCAATGGATTGGTTATGGTGGAGGTATTAATATGTATTACGATATTAATGCATTTAACTCTATTTCATCTGACATTAATATTAGAGGAAGAAATACACCATCTGACAATTCAACTATTCTTGATTATAACAGTATTGACACAATGTATAGCTATAATTCTTCTCTTCTTTCTACTAATAACACAACTAATATAAGCTGGAACACTGACTACACAAAAACATTTGAAGATAATGAAGAAAAAGAACTTTCATTTGCATATCAATTTGGAAATCGAATAAAAAATAGTATTTCTGATATTAGTGAAATGGATAACTTAATAAATTTAAAAAATATTAATAATGAGTCAAACATTAATCATACATTTCAACTAGACTTTTCACAACCAATCAATAATCACTTAATTGAAATTGGTGGAAAAATTATATATAGAAATCAAAAGATGGATTACGAAACAAAATCAGAGAATCTATCTTATAAATTTGAAAATGAGATATTTAAATATACGCAACTTGTTAATGCTACATACGTTTCATCTAATCTAAATTTTGAAAATGATTATAGTTTAAAAATAGGTACAAGATATGAATTAACTAAAATTAAAGGAAATTGGGAAAATAACTCTCAACTCCCATTTTCAAATGACTATTATAACATTCTTCCTAATGCAACTTTATCTAAAAAATTANGTNCTGGTAAAAGTTTAAAATTAAGTGTTAATTCTAGAATTTCAAGACCAAGTAGTAGTTATATTAATACAAATACAAATATAAGTGACAACAAAAATATAACAATAGGAAATCCCAATCTTACTCCGTCAACAACAAATCAAATTGAAATTGGTTATAATAGTTTTGGAAGAAAATATCAAGGTAGTTATTATATATACATGAAAAGAAGTGAAAACCTTATAGAATCTTTTTTAAGAGTACAAAATGACACCTCTATTACAACTTATGAAAATATTGGAAATAGTGATAGATATGGTATTAATTATTATGGATCTGTTAAATATAAAAAAGTAACATTGAGAGGTGGTTTTAATCTTTATTCATACAATGCAAAGGATAATAGGTTGTCTTCAAATGAAAGAAGCGCATTACTATATAATTACAACTTTGGAATAACTGTTAACTTTAAAAATAATTGGAAAGCTGAAGGGTTTGGTTTTGCTAGATCACCTTCTCAAACACTTCAAGGAACATCAACAAGCTTTTCTATGATGAGTTTTGGTTTTAAAAAAGAATTTAAAAATAAAAGAGGTTCAATAGGAGTTAGAATAATTGAACCTTTTGCAAAAAATGGAAATAAAATATGGAAAACTGAATTAAATGGATCTAGCTTTTATCAGATATCAGAAAGAACTACAAAATTTACATCAATTGGAATAAGTTTTAAATATACATTTGGAAAACTAAATTTTAAGTCAAATAACAAACGATCTAAAATCAAAAATGATGATGTATCTGAAGATTCACAAAATGAATATTAAATAAAAAACATTAGTGTTAAAAATATATTTTTCCGGATTATGTATTTTAGTTATTGCCATTATTTCTAATGTATTTGCAAAGAAAATTGGTTTACTAACATGGTATGATTTTGGACCATTTTTTTTAAAAAATGTTTTAAATTCATTAAAGAATATTAGTGTTTTGAATATTTTATGGTTATTTTTTATTTATCCTTCTGTATTATCAATTGCATATATTATTGGTAATAAAATTTACGATGCAATTTCTTAATTTCTTAGTTAAAAAATTTATTTTATTATTAGTGATATTAAATTTTTATAATGCAAATGCAATAAACAATCTATCTGAAAAAAATATAAATAATATATTTTCATACTCAATAAAATCTCAATATGGTTATATTATAATACATTCCCAAGAAATTAGATCAATAAAAAATTCTTATCCAAAAGGAGTAGAATTAAACCTAAATTGGTTAAAGAATAGTAAGAAAACTTGGGAGTTATGTAATTGCTACCCTAAAGTAGGAATACTTATTTCATATTTTGATTTTGATAACAATGAAATTTTAGGACATGGTATAAATTTAGGGGGATTTGTTGCTCCATCATTTAAAATAAGTAATGATGTTAATTTTTTATTTAAAATTACATCAGGACCATCATACAACTCAAAACCATACCATGAAGCAAATAACCCCTATAACTTGTCATATAGTCTTCGATTAAACATATATACACAATTATCTATATCGATTGAAAAAAAAATAAACAAAAAAAATAAAATTATTCTTTCTTGTAATTATAACCATATCTCTAATGGAGGTATAAAACAACCAAATAAAGGAATTAATTATCCAACAATTGGATTAGGTATTGAACATAACTCAGAAGAATTTAAATTAATAGAAAGAAAAAAAGAAAGATATACAGGAATTAAAGAAAAAAGATATGATATTTCTTTTTCATATTTTCCAAAAAAAGTTCTTGAAGATGCAAAATATTATCCAGTTTTTGGCTTAAATAGTAGCTATAGTAAACAAATTAGTAGAACAAATGCACTAACAATAGATCTTGAATTCACTCTAGACAAAACATTGGAAATAAGTAATCAAAAACTAAATAAACTAGAGATTGTTAGAAGTGGAATCTTAATTGGTCATGAATTCCTATTAGGAAAATTTAGATTTAGTCAAAAAATTGGGCCCTATATATATGATAAAGTTAAAGTTAATGATGTATTTTATCAAAAATATGGAATTAAATATATATTAGTCAAAAATATATTTGTTGGTCTACATATAAAAGCACACAGACATGTAGCGGATTTCATGCAACTCTCAATTGGATTAAGTTTTTAAATATTAATAGCCAAATATTTCCTCTAAAGTTAACTCTTGATATTGGCCAATATCTTTCAATTTATTATGATCAACTAAATTTTGGTTTCCAATAACACAAAAAGTATAATTTCTCCCCTTTATATTATTATCAAAAAATAACTTCAATTCATTAATATCCATTTGCTCTAAAGAAGAATAAATATCTCTATTAATATCATAATCTCTATTCATTTTTTTAGCTGCTAAAAATTGCCAAAAAAGATCAGATTTTTTAGTTCTAGAGGTTTCTATTTTCTTCATAGCAGCAGTTTTAGCATCTTCAAATTGATCTTGTACTTCTGGCATATTGTTCATTAAATCTAAAAGTGATTCAGTAGCTTCACCTAATTTATCTACTTGTGTTCCTAAATATGCAAACACATAGTGAGAATCATCTAACTTTCTAGGAGAAGAAAAATATGAGTATGCTGAATATGCTAAAGCTTTTGCCTCTCTAATTTCTTGAAAAACTATTGATGAAAGACCAGATCCAAAATATTGATTAAAAATTCTTGCAGGAGCTATAAGATCTTGATTGTAGTTAGTAACTCTAGAAATCATAGATATTTCTGATTGTACCATATCATAATTTGTAAAATAAACATTATTTTCTTTATGATCAAGTTCTTTAAATTTCTTTGGTGGTAAAAGTGGAAGAAGATCTTTTGGTGAAAAATGATATTTTTCTATAATAGAACATACATCATTCAAATTCTTTTTTCCATAATAATAAATATAATGTTGATAGCTAGTAAGTTGTTTTATTTTCTTGACTAATTTTTCTATATCCATAGATTCAAGATCTTTAGAACTAATCATATGTTTAAAAGGAGATTCATCACCATATTTCGCATATTCTCTCATTCCATATGAAATATAACCTTTGGATAATTTATTATTCCCTCTTTGCTTAATCATATCAAGAACCATATTATCATAAGCAATTTGGTCAGATTGAACATTACTTAAAATATGCTCAAATAATTTAATTCCATCCTCTAAAGATTCTTCCAGTCCAGAAAGACTAACATAAACTCTCTCTTCTGCTACATTAACACTATAACTAAGACCTAACTTATACATTTCTCTCTCAATTTCCGAAGAAGAATATTGATCAGTACCTAAATATTGAAGATATTTAACCGCTAAAGACATTTCAAGATCGCTAAACTCTCCCATATCTAAGATATAACTTAGGGTAAAAACTTCATTTGAAGTATTATTAACATAATAAAGTGGAATATTAGAAGATAAGTCTTTTTTAGTAATTTCTTTAGAATAATCATTATAAACCGGAGTTAATCTAGAAGATTTTATAGAATTAAATTTTGCAGCGAACAAAGATGAAGTATCTCTATTTATAGGTAATGTGCTAATTTGAGGTTTCTCAACTTTAATACTATTAGACTCTCCAGTTAGCTTATTGACAACAATATAATTATTAGAAAAATACTTTTTTGTAAAATCAATTATATCTTGTTTAGTAACATCATTCATTCTTTGATATTTATTGACAACTTTTTCCCAATCTTGATCTAAAATAAATGCATCAGTCATTTTATATGTTCTAGAAGAATTATATTCATTACTATTTAAATCATCTAACTTAAAATTCTTTACAACGGCTTTAATCATCCATTCTTCAAAATCACCGTTTTTTATTTTTTCTAATTCATTTAACAATAAAGATCTAGCTTCATCTAAAGTTTGACCTTCTCTGGGTCTAGCTACCAATTGAAATAGAGAATAGTCTTTAGCATACATATATTGTGAGTATCCATTTAAAACCTTTTGAGATTTAACTAAATTTAAATCTATTAGACCAGCTTGACCATTACTTAACAATCCATCCATTAATTGTAATAAATAAGCATCCTCATGATCAATTCCAGGCATTCTAAAACCAACAGTAACCCAAGCAGCATCACTTCCTTGAACATTTACAATTTCAGGCTCAACAATAGGATCTTCAACTGGCGGAATAAATTCAGGAACATCTTTTGAAACATAACTACCAAAGTGTTTTTTTATTAAATCAACAGTTTTATCTGGATCTAGGTCTCCAGCTAGAATAATAGCCATGTTATTTGGAACATATCTTTGATTAAAGTATTCATGAATTTTTTCCATGGATGGATTTTTTAAATGTTCACTTGTTCCAATAGTTGTTTGTGTTCCATAGGAATGTTTCTTAAACATATTCTTCATCATTGTAGACCAAACTAGTCTATTATCATTATCTTGACCTCTGTTAAACTCCTCATAAACAGTTTCTAATTCTGTATGAAATAATCTTAAAACTAATTCACTAAATCTCTCAGATTCAATCATTAGCCACTTCTCAAGTTCATTAGATGGAATATCATTAACATAAACGGTTCTTTCTAGTGAAGTATATGCATTTGTTCCTTTCGCACCTAACGAACTAATCATTTTATCATATTCATTAGGAACAGCATAATTAGCTGCAATTAATGATAAACTATCAATTTTGTGATAAATAACCTTTCTTTCTTCTTGATCTACTACAGATCTTCTCATTTCATATAAATCAGAAATATCTTCTAAAACACCTTTCTCAGAATTCCAATTTACAGTCCCCATTTCAGAAGTACCCTTGAATAGCATATGTTCTAGATAATGAGCTAAACCTGTAGCATCTGAAGGATCTTGTTTACTTCCAGTATTAACTGCGATATTTGTCTGAATCCTTGGTTCATCATTATTAACTGACATATATATTTTCAAACCATTATCAAGTGTATAAATCAAAGTATTTAATGGATCATTTTCAACGGTTGAATAGTCATATTTGTAATTACTATTACCAATATTACTAATAACTAAATAAGCTAAAATAATTACGATTAAAAAAGAGGAAATAAAGGCTTTTGTATTTTTCATGATTTTATAAATTAAATTGCAAAGCAAACTTACATAAATTAACTTTTATTTAGTTTGTAAATAATATATTTATTACTTTTATAATAAAAAATGCCAGAAGGTCCAGAAGTCAAAATAGCATCTAATTTTTACAATGATTTTTTTGAAAATAAAGAAGTAAAGTTTGAAATTATTACTGACTACTACTCAAAAAAATATGACGAAGTGTTTAAGTTTATAAATAATAATCTTAGTAATTTCTCTCCAACATATACCGTAGGTAAAAATATATTTTTAAATATTAATGAAAACTCAATATTTAACTTTCACTTGGGAATGACAGGTGGATGGAGCACTATTTTAATTAAACATTGTCATTTTAGAGTATTTTCAAAATCTAAAGAATTATTTTTTAAAGATGTTAGAAAATTTGGTAAAATGAGAATTATATCAAAAAAGTACTTTGATGAAAATCATAATAAAAAAATTGACGTTCTAAATGAATTATATAAAAAAGAAGAACACCTAAATTTATTAAACAAAAAAATAAATGGAAATAGACAGATTTGTAAGATCCTATTAGATCAAAAGTTATTTCCAGGAGTTGGAAACTATATAAAATCAGAAGTATTGTATAAGTGTAAAATTCATCCTGAAGAAAGTTGGAAAAACATTGATACAATGCAAAGACATATGTTATTAGAAATAACAAAAAAAATAATGAATAAAAGTTTCAAATATGGAGGAGCTGAATTAAAGGACTTTAAAAATCCGTTTCATGTTTCTAAATTTAAATTAGAAGTTTATGGAAAAAAAAGAACTGAGAAGAATATTAAAGTGTCATCACTAATGACTTCAGATAAAAGAAAAAGCTGGTTTTGTCCAAGTATTCAAAAGTTAGCTGACAATTAATTCAACTATTTTTTATTGTAAAATTTTTGATGTTTTAGGTCGTTAACTCTAGCATATGATAGTTTCTTTAACTTTGATGCTAAATAGTATGTATTTAATCCAGCAACACAAACAGAACTACTCTTTTCTAAATTAACCACATTATCGGAATCTAAATATCCTTCCTTAATAAAAATATGTTCTATTTCTCCAATAACTAACTTTGATGGATTACTTTTAAAATCTACAACTTCTTTTAACCTTAAGCCCATTTTAATATGGCTTTCTGCAACAAATGGAGCTGAGAAATTATCAATATACTGTTCATTAAAATTACAAACTTTAAATTCAGAAATATCTTTATCAAATTTTGCAGATGTAAAATGTGATTTATCGACGCTACTTTTATGAATATGGTTGATTGTATATTCATTGTTTAATAAAATATTTTCAAATGTATCTCTTCTAACTTTTTTATTTGTTCTAACAAAAAAACCAAATATCGGAGGAGAACTTGAAATATGTACAATAGAACTAAATATTCCTAAATTAGTCACATTATGTTTATCAATTGTTCCAATGAGATTAACTGATTTAATGCCTGTAATAGAGTTCATTAAATTTATTCTGCTAATTCTTTCAATATTTTTAATTGCACTTTTATCTAAATACATTTATACTAATCTTGAATCATATGCCCAATGTAATAATGCTTGTCTTTGCTTCTTCCTACATTCTAAGTCCAAAGATTTACAATTCTTTATAACGGCACCTAAGTGTCTTTTTATTGCTTTCCACCTTTTAATTTGTCTAGTATCTTCATCAAGGATTCTTCTACCCATGAAATATCTACAATACCATTGAAACCAGCCTCTTGGATCATCATTATAAATCCACCCCTTCTCTCTCCAATGTGACAAGGGAAGCGAGGCTTGAACCTTAAAATAATTTAACTGAATATTTTTAGTTGTAGATATTTTTGCGTTTTCAAACCATGATACAGGAAATTCATCATAGCAATCATTCATATATTTACCACCAAAAACTCCCAATTCAAGCATTTCTTTTGGAGTTAATTGTGGATGAAAATCAGACTGGAAATTTTGGCCCATAGGTTCAGTTAGTAGATATCTATAATTTTTTTGCATTATATCATTTACTAAAATTTCTTTCACTACAATTTAATATTAGACATTCCTCCATCAACAAAAATATCTTGACCAGTGATCCATGAAGATTTTTCAGAAATTAAAAAATTAACCATTTCAGAAATATCATTTGAGGATCCATATCTTTTTAAAGGATGATTATTAGAAATTCTTTCTTTTATTCTTTCAGATCTTAAAATTTTTGAGGACATATTACTTTCAAAAATTGATGGAGAAATACAATTAACACGATATTTTGGCGCCCACTCAGCTGCTAAAGATTTTGTCAAACCTACAATTGCAGATTTCACAGACGAAACAGAAGAATGAAAAGGCATCCCATTTTTATTAGCAGTTGTACTAAAAAAGACACAAGATGCTCCATTATTAAAGCTTGGTAAATAAAATTGTAGAGCTTGAACTAAACCTAAAAAATTAATGTTATAGTCATTTTTGAAATCTTCAATTGATAGACTAGAAAAGTTTTTTAGATTTATAGTACCTGGAAAGTATACCAAACCATCATATTTACAATCACTTTTGTAATATGTATTGGTATCAAATAAATTAAAATCATTAATATCAGAATGAGTAGGAGTTCTACTCATTCTAATAAATTCATAGTTTTTGTTATACTTATCATACAGGTCTATTGCGACTGAGCTTGAAGCTCCTATAAGCAGTATTTTTTTCATAGAGGTAACTTATTTGATGTATCTTTTTATGACATTACCACTTTTATAAACATCTAATACAAGCTGATTATTATGTTTATTTTTAATATACTTACCTAAAATATTTACTGAATACAAGTATTCATCATTTTCTATTATTGAGACATTATAAGTATTAGATGTTGAAGGAATAAGAACAGCATCTATTACATGAACAACACCGTTTGATCCG
>PBQB01000005.1 GCA_002724895.1 Flavobacteriales bacterium | reverse complement strand
GTAGTATACGATTCTACAGGTATATATTCAAATACATATACTAATTCAGTTGGATGTGATAGTGTTCATACTCTAAACTTAACAATAAATAATAGTACAGTAGGATCTAGTTCAGAAACTGCATGTGATAGTTATGTATGGGATGGGGTAGTATACGATTCTACAGGTATATATTCAAATATATATACTAATTCAGTAGGATGTGATAGTGTTCATACACTTAACTTAACAATAAATAATTCTAATACTGGTTTTAGTTCAGAAACTGTATGTGATAGTTATGTATGGGATGGGTTTATATATGATACTAGCGGTATTTATACTAATACCTATACAAATGTATTAGGATGTGACAGTGTTCATACTCTTAATTTAATAATAAATTATTCGAATACAGGATCTAGCTCAGATACAGCATGTGATAATTATGTATGGAATGGGGATACTTTAACAAATTCTGGAATTTATTCTTACACATACAATAATATAAATGGATGTGATAGTGTTCATACACTTTATTTAACAATTAATAATAGCGTAACTTTAGTAGATGCAATTACAGCATGTGATTCTTATACTTGGATAGATGGTGTAACATATACTACCAGTAATAATGTAGCAACATTTATGAGTACAACTTCAGATGGATGTGATGAACTAATTCAATTAAATCTTACAATTATTTATGGTAATGATATTACTGAAAATGTTACTATTTGTCAAGGAGAATCATACACAGTAGCAAACTCTACTTACAATACAACAGGAGTTTATCTAGATACAGTTGTTTCTACATTAGGTTGTCAATCTATCATAACTACTAATCTCACAGTTGTACCAACAATATCAGCAGTTATAAATTATAGTTCTAATATGCTAGAAGTTACAGCTTCAGGTGGTCAATCTCCTTATTCATATTTATGGAATACATTTGCAATTTCTTCTTCTATTCCTGCAGTCTCATCAGGCTTGTATTGGGTAATTGTCTCGGATGATATATGTACAGCAGATACAGCCTATTTTGATCTTGATCTAACACCTCCAAATTTTATTGAAGACTTAGTTTCAGATATTAAAATCTATCCTAATCCTACTGATGGAAAAGTTAATATTAATTTCACACTTAATAATAAATTAGATTATAAAGTTAGAATAGTAGATATTTTAGGTGATATTGTATTCTCAGAAGATTTATTTAATTATGTTGGTGATTATAGTTATATTAATGACTTGTCTAATAGAGCTAAAGGAATTTATTTCCTTGAAATAATTACTAATCAAGGTGTTATAACTAAGAAGATAGTATTACAATAATTTTTGTAATTTTGATATATTCAAATTAGTTTTAATTCTTTTATGAAAAAGTTCTTAGTTTTTATCATTTCATGTTTTATTTTTTCATTTAATAGTTATTCTACCCACTTAATGGGTGGAGAAATTACATGGAAATGTATTAAGTCAGGTAATAAATCAGGTTTTTATGTTTTTGAGGTAAAAGTTTATAGAGATTGTCAAGGAGTTGCAATTGCTACTACTATGAATTTACAAACTCATAATATACCTAACATGTCGTCAATCCCATTAAACTGGGTAGAAGCAACTGATATTTCACCGACATGTGATACAATAAATGGACCAAATGATCCTTTTTCTTGTAATGGTCAAAATATTCAATACTCTACCAATGATGCGGGAGCAGTTGAGGAACATATTTATAGGTCGGATACTATACGTTTAATAGGAACTCCAAACTCAGATGGATGGCATTTTACATGGAATTCATGTTGTCGTAACAATGCAATAGATAATATTTCTAACCCTAGTAGCTATGGTTTTACTTTGCGCGCTGTTATGTATCCATATACCGATTCATTAGGTACTATATATCCCAATAATAATAATTGTTATGATTCTTCACCAAAATTTTATGAAAAACCAAGAACAATACTAGAGACAAGAAATGGTTATGACCCTTTAGCAGTTTCTAATGGATTTACATACAGTCATAACGCTTTTGATGAAGAACAAGATTCAATAGTTTATAATTGGGCTCAACCACTTAACAATACATCTTATGACTATCTAAACCCCAACAGTACAGCAATCCCTTTTGATAATTCAGTTCACCCTTATGCATTTGATAATCCTATTACAGGAATAGTACTAAATACTCAAACTGGAAGAACAACTTATCCTGCAGAGTTTACAGGAAATTATGTTACATGTACAAATGTATCATCTTATAGATGCGGACAATTGATTTCTGAAATTTTCAGAGAAGTTCAAGTTGTTCTAGTTCATCCTACTTGTAATTTAGGAGATACAACTATGGGGAACGTTGGGGCTGATACACTTTGTAATGTTAGACCAATTGTTCAGCCACCATTTTTTTATGCAAATAGTCCTGAACCATTTAGATGGGATACTATGGTTCATTGTGGAGATACTGTTTCTTTTGAATTTGAAGCTAATGATTATGACTATTATCCTAATGGTTCAAGACAAGATTTACTTTTTGATGTTTCTGGAGGACAGTTTTTGAATTATAATACCAATCCTCCTTCTTTATGTCAAAACCCACCATGTGCTACTTTTCAAGAGCTTTCTTCTGGAGCAAATCCTCCTTTTGTTACCTCTGGAGGATCAGGAATAGGTTATTTTGAATGGATTACTTCATGTAATCACATAATCAATAATTGTCCAGGACAGTCAAGGCCAAGTTTATATACTTTTGTACTTAGAGTACAAGATGATTTTTGTCCTGCTCCAGCAATTGAAAATCAATCAACAATTATTTCAATCTATGTTTTACCACCATGTGATTTAATGAAGGCTAATCCAACATCTACTGCAGCAATATGTAGTAATAATAATGGAACTGCTAGTGTTAATCCTACAGGTGGTTTCCCACCTTATAATGTATATTGGTTTGATATGAACGGTTTTCCTGTAAATCCAGATAGTTTATATGCTGGTGATTATCAAGTTCGTGTAACAGATTCAAGTCTTTGCGAAGATATTGATACAATTACTGTTTCTCAAATTATAAATAGTATTGGAATAGATAGTTCATTAACAATCATTACAGATTCTATTTGTACTAATTCTTTTAATGGAAGCATTGATATTACTCCATTAGGAGGGACACCATCATATATATATAATTGGAGTAATGGAGCTTCTTCACAAGATTTATTAAATATATCTACAGGAATTTATAGTGTGGTAATTTCAGATTTTAATGGTTGCATTTCTCCAAATATAGATTTTGAGATATTTTCATTAATTAATCAGATTAGCAATAGCTCATCAACTTCTTTTATCTTATGTAGTGGAGATTCAACAGGTAGTATTGATATCACTCCAAACGGAGGTGTTAATCCATATTCTTTTATCTGGAGTAATGGAGAAATTACAGAGGATATAAATAATTTATCTGCAGGAACTTACTGGGTAGAAATTATAGATTCTAATTTATGTTCTCTTTTAGATACATTTCTTGTTTTGGAAGCTATGCCAATTCAGATAAGTTTAACATCCTCTACAGGAACTATTTCTGGAATAGCAAGTGGTGGAACTCCCCCATATAACTATAGTTTTTATAATCCAAATTATAATTTAGTCGCATCAAGTGCAAATAATTTGGGTACATTATTTACAATTAACCCTTTAAGTTCAGGAGAATATGTTATGATTGTTTCAGATGCAAATGGATGTACTGATTCTGCAACAATTTTATTTTCAACAATTTTCTCACCAACAGTAGATGTTTCATTATCTAATAATTTGTGTGATAGCTTAACTGACTTAACAATTACTGTAGGTCAAGATTCAGGAGAAGTTGATATGTCAACAGGACTATTTCAATCAAATGCAGGCTCATTTGATATAAATAATATGAATATTGGAGATACTATTGGAACAGCTTTGATGATGGCTGGAGGAGGAGCAATTAGTTTAAGTACTAATGTTATTGTTTCTTCAATTGTGCCTCCATCTGACATTATAGTTCAAGCAGTTGATTCAATGCAAGGTGCTTTAGGTACATTTTCTATCTCTAATCTTGCTACAGGAGGAATTTCTATTATTGCAAATACTATTCCTGATGGGAACTCATATACATCTGGTAATTCAAGTTCTATAACTTTTAACAATGTTTTTATAAATCCATGTATTCCATTAATTTTTACAGCAACTATAAATTCTGAGTTAGGAGATGTTTATACTACTAGTTTTAATTTTTCTGTTTCATCGACAAATAAATTATTTAATAAGGGGATAAGTATTTATCCTAACCCAACATCTGACATCATTTTTATTGATTTTGAAAAACAGCAAAATATAAGAGTTAGAATTTTAGATATTTTTGGAAAGAAAGTTTATTATGATAATAAATATCAAAATATTCAACATCATAAAATATTGATGGAAAGTTATAGTAAAGGATCGTATTTAATATCAATTGAAATTGATGATGAGATTTATTCTAAAGTAATTATTCTAAATTGATATTTTATTTTTTTATAATTTTAATCAATGTTTCTTCATCAATATTAAGTTGAGTTATAATATCATATTTCTTTGTTCTGTCTTTTAAAATAATTCTACTTGTATTTGGAGGAAAATCTCCATAATTTATTGCACATATCTTTATAATATTTGTTCCTTTAATAAGATTAAGTTTAATTTTTTTTATTTTTTTTACAGTTTCATAATTATTTAATAATGTATCACCATTAAAAGTTAAATTTATTTTATCCTTATCTTCTTTGTGGGGATCATAAATATTTAATATTATATCATTACTATTTGTATTTATTGTTAAGCTATCACGAGAACTGAGAATTATTGTTTTATTTTTTTTATTATATTTTTTTTCTATTTTCTTTTTTACTTTCTCTATTTTTTCTTTTTTAAACATTATTATTTTTCCTTTTGCGCATTCTTCTCCATTTATTTTTTTTGCTGTAAATGTACCTTCCAATCTTTGATTTAATATTCCTTTAAAATTCATATTTATATTTAAATAACAAAAGCTATTTAATGGCATTTCAGATTTTGTAGAAATAATTTCAGTTTCAATCAATTGTATTTTTTTTTCTTTCTTAAAATATACTCCAGTTATTTTAGATATTGTTTCATCTTTTTGATTAATATTAGTTATAGATAATCCAGAAACTATTCCCTTCTTTTCTTTGATTTTTAGACTAAAACTTATTATTTGATTACTTTCAAGAACAATTGTTCCAATATAATTTATTGAGTCATTTTTTGATTTACAAACAGAAGAAAACAATAAAAATATAATAAGAAATATTTTTGATTTTAAATGAGATAAAAACATTATATCGAAATTATTTTATTTAAATCTAAATTATTAAAATTTCCAGAACTCATCATTAATAAGTTTTTTTGTTTCCAACTTAATGAATTAAGAAAATCTTTTAGTAGATTAGAATCATTAAAAACCTTTAAATCTTTTCTTTTGAAGCTATCTATGACTTCTTTTTTAGAAATTAAATTTAGTTTCTTATTTTTTATTGTTTTCTTATTAAAATAAACAATACCTATATCAGTATCATCCATCGAATTAGAATACTCTTTTAGAAATTTTTTATTAAGACTACTAAACGTATGTAATTCCATACATGATACAAGTTTTCTATTTGGAAATTGTTGCTTTACACTTTTAATGGTTGCTTTTAATTTTGAAGGAGAATGTGCGAAATCTTTATAAATACTAGTGTGTTTATTTTCTTTAATTAACTCTAATCGTTTTGATGCTCCTTTAAATGATGATATTGATTCAAAAAACAATTTTTTACTTATACCAAGTTCTTGACAAACTAACAAAGCAGCGTTTAAATTTTGTAAGTTGTGTTCACCAAAAAAATTTAGTTTGAACCCATTAATTATTGTTTTTCCATTAATAATTTTATGAGACGGTGTGTTATATCCAATTGTTTTACAATTATTTTTTTGATTTATAATATTGATTAATTTTTTATCTTCTTTAAAATAAATTAGAGTTTCTTTTACTAATTCTTTAAATGTTTTAAATTGTTCAATGTAAATATCAAAAGTTGGAAATACATTAATATGGTCCCATGCAATCCCACTAATTACTCCAATATGAGGTTTGTATAGATGAAACTTTGGTCGTTTGTCAATAGCAGAACTTAGATATTCATCTCCTTCTAATACTATTAGTGATGAATTTTTACTTATCTTAACCATTGTTTCAAAACCTTCTAGTTGAGCTCCAACCAAATAGTCACACTCAACTTCTAATTTTTTAAGTACATGTAAAATCATTGCTGTAATTGATGTTTTTCCATGACTTCCGCCAATTACTATTCTTTTTTTATTTATACTTTCTTTATAAATATATTCTGGAAATGAATATATTGGAAGATTTAACTTTTTAGCTTTAAGTAATTCTGGATTATCTTTTTTTGCATGCATTCCTAGAATGATATAATCAATATTTTTTGTTATTTTTTCTGGAAACCACCCACTTCTTTTAGGTAAAATATTATACTTTTTCAGTCTACTTTTACTTGGCTCAAAAATCTCATCATCTGAACCAGTAATTTGATTTCCATTTTTGTGAAGTGCAATTGCAAGATTATGCATTACACTACCACCAATTGCGATTAAATGAATATTCATATAGTTGATATATTTTTTAAAACTAAATTAAAGATTAAAGACATTTATTATATTTGATGAAATTAATTTTACTAACATGCATTTGTATACAATAAATACTGGTTATTTTAAATTAGATGGTGGAGCAATGTTTGGAGTAGTTCCTAAATCACTATGGAGTAGAAATTGTTCTCCAGATGATAATAATATGTGTACATGGGCCATGAGATCTTTATTGATTCAAGATGGTAAAAGATTAATACTTATTGATAATGGAATTGGAGATAAACAAGATGATAATTTTTTTAGGCATTATTACTTACATGGTCAAGAAAACATATATACTTCTCTAGCTAGATATGGATTTACTGCAGATGATATAACTGATGTTTTTTTAACGCATTTACATTTTGATCACTGTGGCGGAAGCGTAAAGTGGAATAAAGATAGATCTAATTATGAAATGACTTTTAAAAATGCAAGATATTGGACTAATAAAGAACATTGGCAATGCGCAACTAAACCAAATTATAGAGAAAAAGCATCTTTCTTAAAGGAAAATATATTGCCTATTAAGGAAGCTGGACATTTAAATTTTTTGCCAATAGGTAGTGATTTTTCAAATAACATATCAGTTTTATTTGTAAGTGGGCATACTGAGTCGCAGATGATACCACATATTAATTATAAAAATAAAAAAATTGTTTTTATGGCAGATTTATTACCAAGTATATCACATATACCTTTGCCATATATAATGAGCTATGATACACAGCCTTTACTTACTCTTAAGGAAAAAGAACGTTTTTTGATTGAAGCTGCTAAAAATGATTATGTATTATTCTTACAACATGATCATCTTCATGAATGCTGTACTGTAAAATTGACAGAAAGAGGAGTTAAATTAGATAATATATTTAAATTAAAAGAAATAATTTAATTCTTTTTAAGAATCAATCAGAGAATTAAAAATATTTAAACTTTTTGAAAAATCAATTTTTTCATCTAATTCACTTTTATTTTCTAACAATCTAAATAATTTTATTTTCTTACCATTAGATTTATTAACTGTTATGCTTTCATAGTTATTTAAGTCAGCATCTTTAGGTACTTTTTTAATATATCCTATTTTTTCTAGAGCAGACTTTTTCATCCCACCAAATATAACTAAAGTTATTTTAAATATTTTGTTTTTGAATATATTAATTATGTTTGTGTAAATGCAAGAAAAAATAAAAAGGTATAATAGTTTTAGTGACTTTATTAAAACGAAATTTAATTGTAGAGTTCAAAAAGTATCAGTTGATGCAGGATTTACATGTCCTAATAAGGATGGGACGAAGGGTGTAGGGGGATGTACTTATTGTAATAATAATACATTTAACCCCGATTATTGTAAACCAGTTAAATCTATAACTCAACAAATTAATGAGGGAATTGATTTTTTTTCAAAAAAATATAAAACCCAGAAGTATTTAGCTTATTTTCAAGCTTTTACAAATACATATGCGCCAATAGATAAGTTAATCAAAATTTATGAGGAAGCACTTTCTTGTGATAATGTTATTGGTTTGGTAATTGCTACTAGACCTGATTGTATTTCTATTGAAATATTGGATTATTTAGAGGGATTAGTAAATAACGGTTATTTTATCAAGTTAGAGTATGGATTAGAATCTACAAATGATAGAACGTTATCACTAATTAACAGATGTCAAACTCATCAAGATACAGTAAATGCGTTTAATATTTCTAAAGGGAGAGGTCTTCATTTGGGTGGACACTTAATTTTAGGTCTTCCTGAAGAAACAAAATCAGAAATGTTGGAGCATGCAAGAAAAATTTCTGTTTTACCTATTAATACTTTGAAAATTCATCATTTACAAATAGTGAAATATACAATGATGGCTAAACAGTATAAAGATAACCCAAATTTTTTCACGTTTATGTCTTTGAATGAATATATTGATTTTGTTGTAGATTTTTTAGAGATTTTAAACCCTGATATCATAATTGAGAGATTTTTTAGTGAATCACCTTCTAGATTACTTATTTTTCCTAAGTATGGGTTAAAAAATTTTGAAGTAAAGTATTTAGTTGAAAAACGATTAGAGGAGAGAAATACTTTTCAAGGTAAACTATTCTCGATTACTAATTAATCTTTCAACACCAATCCATATTAATATTACTGGCCAGTATGTTTTGATCAAATCAGAAATAGAAATATTGATAAAATTTAAATTATTTATTAAAAAAATAACTCCAATAACAATTAAAAATACAGAAACACCAACACTTTTTTTCATCTTTTTATTTTTTAGCTAAAGTAATAATTACTTTTGTATAAATAAAAAATTAAATTATGTCAGATGATAAAAAAGTAATATTTTCTATGTCAGGTCTCTCTAAGTCCTTTAACAATAACAATAAGCAAGTTTTAAAAGACATTTATTTATCATTTTTTTATGGAGCAAAAATTGGAATTATTGGATTAAATGGTTCTGGAAAATCGACTCTTTTAAAAATAATTGCTGGAGTAGATAAATCATATCAAGGTGATATTGTATTTTCAGAAGGTTATTCAATTGGTTTTCTGGAACAACAACCAAAAATAGATGATAATAAAACCGTAATTGATGTTGTGAAAGAGGGTATGCAAGAAGCAGTTGATGTACTTAGAGAATATAATTTAGTTAATGAAGCTTTTGCTTTACCTGAAAATTATGAGGATCAACAAAAAATGGAAAAGTTGATGGAAAAGCAAAGTTTGTTACAGGATAAAATTGAATCGTTAGGTGCATGGGATATTGAAGCAAAACTAAATATTGCTATGGACGCATTAAGATGTCCTGAGCCAGAAACAAAAATATCGGTCTTGTCTGGAGGAGAGCGTAGAAGAGTTGCTCTTTGTCGTTTATTATTACAAGATCCAGATATTCTTTTGTTAGATGAGCCAACTAATCATTTAGATACTGAGTCTGTATTATGGTTAGAACAATACTTATCTAAATATAAGGGTACTGTAATAGCAATTACGCACGATAGATATTTTTTAGATAATGTAGCTGGATGGATATTAGAATTAGATAGAGGAGAAGGAATCCCATACAAAGGAAACTATTCTTCATGGCTTGAACAAAAAACAAAAAGGTTAGCACAGGAAGAAAAAACTGAGAGTAAAAGAAGAAAAACTCTTGAAAGAGAACTTGAATGGGTTAGAATGTCCCCAAAAGGAAAAAGATCAAAATCTAAATCTCGTCTAAATAATTATAATACATTATTATCTGAAGAGGTAAAAGAGAAAGAAGAAAAAATTGAATTATATATTCCACCAGGTCCTAGATTAGGAACTAATGTTATTGATGCAAAAGCAGTTCAAAAATCTTTCGGTGATAAATTACTCTATGAAAATTTAGAATTTAAACTTCCACCTGCTGGTATTGTTGGTGTAATAGGGCCAAATGGAGCAGGGAAAACAACTCTTTTTAGAATGATTATGGGAAAAGAAAATGTAGATTCAGGTTCTTTTAAAGTAGGAGAAACAGTTAAAATAGCATATGTTGATCAACAGCATTCTGAAATAGATCCAGAAAAAACTATTTGGGAACAAATTACTGATGGAAATGAGCAAATTAATGTTTCGGGGAAATTTATCAATTCTAGGGCATATGTGGCTAGATTTAACTTTCATGGATCAGATCAGAATAAAAAAGTTGGTGTTCTTTCTGGAGGTGAACAAAATAGACTACACTTAGCTATGACCTTAAAACAGGAAGCAAATGTTTTACTTTTAGATGAGCCTACTAATGATCTAGATGTAAATACTTTAAGAGCTCTAGAAGAAGGGTTATTAAATTTTGGAGGTTGTGCTGTAGTTATATCTCATGATAGATGGTTTCTTGATAGAATCTGTACGCATATTCTTGCTTTTGAAGGAGATTCTAAAGTTGTTTTTTTTGAAGGAAGTTATTCTGATTATGAAGAAAATAGAAAGAAAAGATTGGGAGATATTTTACCTAAAAGAATTAAATATAGAAAAATCTTAAAAAATTAAGATCTTTATTATTTTGGAGTATACCTTATGAGTATTAAACTTAGAAAGATAAAGAATATATTTGGTGACCAAACTGCAAGCAGTGGCGAAAGACTACTATTAATTGCAAATGTAGTAGTTATCTGCATAAATAATATATATGAAAAAGCAATTAGCATGCCTAATCCAAGATGAAAGGCTATTCCTCCTCTTACTTTATTTGAAGAAATAGATACAGCAATTAATGTTAGTATTATAGTAGAAAAAGGAAATGATAATCGTTTGTATTTTTCAATTTGATGATTTATAATTTGTTCACTTCCTTTAATTTTCTCTTGTTTTATATATTTGTTTAGCTCAAAAAAATTCATTGTTTCAACAAGTGCAGTTTGTTGAATAAAATCTTTTGGATGAAGATTAATTACTGTATCTAAAAGAGTTCTATTAGAAATAATTTCTCCATTTTCTTCAAATTTTCTAATTTGATATTTATTTGCTTTCCATGAATTTGATATTGAATCATATTGAATATATTCTGATTTAAGTTTTGTANTTAATTTGTTTTTTTCAAATTTTTCGATCGTAAATTTATATCCGATATTTCTTTTTGGATTAAAACTTTGCATGTAGATATATTGATCTTTTCTTATTTGAATATGAATATCTTTTTTATTTTTTTTGTTCTTATATCNTAAGTACTTATTTTCAAATTCAATTCTTTCTTTATTAGAAGGCGGAATGATAAAATTTCCAAAAATAAATGATAATATAGCTAAAATTAAAGAAGATAGTAAAAACGGTCTTAACATTCTGTAGAAACTCATACCACTATTAAGAATTGCTATGATTTCAGTATTGTTGGCCATTCTAGAAGTAAAGAAAATAACAGATATAAAAATAAATAATGGACTAAATAGATTCCCAAAGTAGGGGATAAAATTAAGATAATATTCTTTTATAATAGTAGTTATTTTAAGTTCATGTTTTAAGAAATCATCAATTTTTTCTGAAATATCAAAAACGATTACAATCATTAAAATAAGAGCAAGTGAAAAAAAGAATGTTCCAAAAAATTTTTTTATTATGTAAAGATCAATTTTTTTCATTTATAATCTTACATTTAATNTTTTTACCATTTTATTTTTCCAAGAATAAAAGGTTCCTTTATTTATATGATAATGTGCTTTTTCCATAAGCCACATGTAAAATCTAATGTTATGAAGTGTTGTAATTTGTTTTCCTAAAATTTCTTTGCTTATAAGAAGATGTCGAACATATGCCTTTGAGTATTCACTATCTACAAATGAGTAGCCATTTTCATCAAGATTNCTTAAGTCATTTTCCCATTTTTTATTTTTTAAGTTAATTGTNCCTTCAGAAGTGAAAATCATACCATTACGAGCATTTCTTGTTGGCATTACACAATCAAACATATCTACTCCAAGAGCAATATTTTCAAGTAAATTTACTGGTGTTCCGACACCCATAAGGTATCTTGGTTTTTCATTAGGAAGAATATTACATACTATTTCCGTCATTTCATACATAAGATCATGTGGTTCTCCAACAGAAAGGCCTCCAATTGCATTTCCATCAAGTCCAAGGTTAGCAATAAATTCAGCAGATTGAGTTCGTAAATCTTTATGCATACCGCCTTGAACTATTGGGAATAAAGTTTGTTTATAACCATATTTTTCTTTTGTATTATCAAATTGATTACAACATCTTTTCAACCACCTATGTGTCAAATTCATAGATTTTTTTGCATAAAGATGTTCGCAAGGATATGGTGTGCATTCATCAAACGCCATTATAATATCTGCACCTATTTTTCTTTGGATATCAATTACATTTTCAGGAGTCAAAAAATGATAGCTTCCATCGATATGAGATTGAAATTTGACACCTTGTTCAGTAATTTTTCTATTATTTGCTAANGAATATACTTGGTACCCACCACTATCAGTAAGTATTGGTTTNTTCCAATTNATAAATTTATGTAAACCNCCCGATTTTTCTATTATTTTTAATCCTGGTCTTAAAAAAAGATGATAAGTATTTCCAAGAATTATTTGTGCTAAAGTATCATTTAATAACTCATTTTGATGAACTCCTTTTACACTTCCACATGTTCCAACAGGCATAAATATAGGTGTTTTAATTATACCATGATCTGTAACAATTTTTCCAGTTCTAGCATTAGTTTCTTTGTCCGAATTTATTATATCAAATTTCATTATTACAAATGTAAGTATTTATAAAATTTTATTGTTCTTTATATTATAATTAAAAATCTATTTACATTTGCATTGGTAATTACTGATGCTATCGCTTTTATACTAAAAAGAGGAAAGTCCGGACACCATAGAGCAGCATAGCGGATAACATCCGTCTGCCGTAAGGTAAGGAACAGTGCAACAGAAAGAAAGTACAGTTTGGCTGTAGTGAAATCAGGTAAACTCTATGCGGTGCAATACCATGTATATCAAGATTTAAAAACTGCTCGTTTTTACTTGAGGGGTAGGTAGCTTGANATAAAAGGTAACTTTTATTCTAGATAAATGATAGCACTCTTTTGAGAACAGAATCCGGCTTACGTGTAGTTACTGACATATAGCCGACACTTTTGGTGTCGGCTTTTTTTATATTTGTATTATGAAATTTATACTTCCCTTGTTTTTTGTTTGTTCTTCATTACTATTTTCTCAAGATACACTTTTACCTGTAATTTTTTTAAAAGATGTCGATATATTAGAAAATAAAAATGAATTAAGCGTAGATGATTTTATGAATTATGTACAAAAAGATACTACATTTTATAAAGGTTTTAAACATCTACGATACTATAAACACAAATATGAAAGTAATTTGAAAATTTTTAATAAAAAAAATAGTCCNATTGGGTCTATTTATAAGAAAGGTGTTCATTATTCTAACAAAGAATATGCTTGGATTAAAAATGATTCGGTAAGGTTGTTTGGTAAATTATTTAAAAGAAATGGAAAACATCGTTTTTATACTGCAAAAGCTTTTGATGATGTTTTTTTTCCTAATGATTCAATAAAGATTTCTCTAAATATAACAAAAAGAAAAGATAGGTCAGATAATCAAAATTTAAATGATGCAAAGACTGTTGGCTTTTCAGTTGGATCTGACAAAACTGAACAAAACAAAGGGGGAGTAAGAAAAAAATTAGCAATTTTTAGCNAAAAAATGCAACCTTATTATGATTATTTAATAAGTGATACTATTTATAAAGGTGTAGAGTGCTATGTGTTTATGGTAATAATGAAAGAAGATATAAAAAATGAAAATAAAGTAATTATAAAAAAATTGGTTTCATTTTTTGATAAAAAAAATTTTACNGTTTTGTATAGACACTACAAGTTTGATTATAAGAATTTAATTTTAGATGTAGATATGGATGTTAAAGTATATTTAAATTATGTTAATGATGTACATGTTCCAACTGAAATTTACTATAAAGGTAATTGGAATGTGATGTTTTTTAAANCAGAGAGATCTGAATTTATATTAAAAAACACAGATTTTGTTATTGAATAAAATAATATTTTAATTTAATTTATAAATTAAATAAAAAACCATTTATATTTGCATCCAAAGAAAAATATAAGTTATGCCAAAAAGAACATTTCAACCCTCTAATAGAAAAAGAAAAAACAAGCATGGTTTTATGGATCGTATGTCCACTTCTGATGGNCAAAAAGTGCTATCTAGAAGAAGAGCAAAAGGGAGAAAACGGTTAACAGTTTCTGATGAAATCGGTCATAAATAGTAAATTTCACATNATAAATATAATTAGGTGTTGCAATTGCAACACCTTTTTTTTAAATATTCATATNTTGTTAATATCTAATTTAGATTATTTATATCAATGATAAACTAATCTTTTAAATTCGTAAAAAAAAAATGCCAAAAAATAAATCTCTTAAATCTATTCTTATTATTGGTAGTGGACCTATTGTTATTGGTCAAGCTTGTGAGTTTGACTATTCAGGTTCTCAGGCTTCTCGATCTCTAAGAGAAGAGGGTATTGAAGTTACTTTGATTAATTCAAATCCTGCAACAATNATGACAGATAACGTTGTTGCAGANCATATTTATCTAAAGCCTTTAACACCNAAGTCTATAGTAGAAATTTTAGAAGAAAGACAAATTGATGCTGTTTTACCNACAATGGGGGGGCAAACTGCATTGAATTTATGTATTGAGGTTGATGAAAAAGGTATTTGGAAAAAATATAATGTTGATATTATTGGTGTTGATATTGATGCTATACATATTACTGAGGATCGAGAGAAGTTTAGAAAATTAATGCATGAAATAGAAATTCCTGTTGCTCCAGCTAGAATAGCAAGATCATTTTTACAGGGAAAGGAAATAGCACAGGAGTTAGGTTTCCCATTAGTTATAAGACCTTCTTTTACTTTAGGAGGAAGTGGAGCTTCTTTTGTACATACTAAAGATGAATTTGAGGATTTATTATCTAAGGGTCTTCATGCATCTCCAATACATGAAGTGCTAATAGATAAAGCTGTTTTAGGTTGGAAGGAGTATGAATTAGAACTTTTACGTGATGATAATGATAATGTGATAATTATATGTAATATAGAGAATCTAGACCCAATGGGTATTCACACAGGTGATTCAATAACAATAGCACCATCAATGACTTTATCGGATGTTACTTATCAAAAGATGAGAGATATGGCAATTGTTATGATGCGCTCAATTGGTGATTTTGCAGGTGGATGCAATGTTCAGTTTGCAGTTAACCCAGATGAGTCTGAGGAAATTATAGCAATAGAAATAAACCCTAGAGTTTCTCGATCGTCAGCTTTGGCTTCTAAAGCGACAGGATATCCTATTGCAAAAATAGCA
>PBQB01000004.1 GCA_002724895.1 Flavobacteriales bacterium | reverse complement strand
GGACAATTATAACAATTTGGTGACTTATACAAACATTGTATTGACCCAAAATCCATTATAGCACTATTATATAATGAAGGACTGTTCTTTATTAAGCATTTATCTGCTAGTTCATAAAATTTTTCTTTTCCTATTTTAGAATTAAAATCTAAATTAAGACCAAAAACTCTACTTAATACTCTTACTACATTTCCATCTACTACAGCATGTGGTAAATTAAAAGCAAAAGATGAAATAGCAGCTGCGGTATATGGACCAATTCCAGGCAATGCTAATATTTGTGTATAATCATTAGGGAATTCCCCATTATAATCATTAACAATAATTTTTGCAGTTGTATGCATATTTCTTGCTCTACTATAGTAGCCAAGTCCCTGCCAAATTTTCATTACATTATCTAAATTTGCATTTGCTAAGTCATCTACTTTAGGAAAAGTATCAATAAACTTTAAATAATATGGTAAACCCTGTGAAACTTTTGTTTGTTGCAAAATAATTTCAGAAATCCATATCCTATATGCATTTGAAATATCTCGCCATGGAAGATCTCTTTTATTAACTTTATACCAATCAACTAATTTTTTAGAAAAAACCATAAGAAACAATAGTTAAATAAAAAACGCTTAATTTCTTGCATATTTTATATCTTTGGCTGCTAAAATAGACAAGAAAATTATAATAGAAAGAGATTATGACAAAAGCAGAGCTTATTAGTAAAATTTCACTTAAAACAGGAGTAGAAAAGTTTACAACATCAACTATTGTTGAAGAGATAATGAAAGAAATACAAAATTCCATAATTGATAATAATGCTGTTTATTTAAGAGGTTTTGGTACATTCAAACCTAAAAAAAGAGCTGAAAAAACTGGAAGAAACATTAAAAAAAATACAACAATTATTATTCCGGAACATTATGTTCCAGCATTTAAACCTTCCAAAAAATTTATAACTAAGGTTAAACAAAATATAAAATAAAATATGTCAGGTGCCAAAAAAAAGAAACGGTTAAAAATTGCTACCCATAAACGTAAAAAACGTTCAAGAAAAAATAGACATAAAAATAAATAGATTTTGTTTCTATTTAATCAATTGCCATGAAATACGATCTGATTATCGATTCAAGGCCTTCTGAAGTAGTAATTGCTTTATTACGTGATGGGCTTCTGATAGAATTACATAAAGAACAACATAACAACAATTTTTCTGTTGGAGATATATATTTAGGAAAAGTACGTAAAATTGCTCCAGGATTAAATGCATCATTTATTAATGTTGGCTATGAAAAAGATGGCTTTCTACATTATCTTGATTTAGGACCCCAATTTAAATCTCTAAAAAAGTTTACAGATAAAACTATTGAAAAAAAAAATAATACTGCATCATTAAAAAATTTTAAAAAAGAACAGTTAATTGAAAAAGAAGGTGAAATAAAAAATATTATTAAAGGGGGTGATTTCATTTTAACTCAAATTTCAAAAGAACCAATTTCTACAAAGGGGCCAAGATTAACAGCAGAGATTTCTATTGCTGGAAGATATATGGTTCTGATACCATTTTCAGAAAGAGTTTCATTATCACAAAAAATTACAGATAAAGAAGAAAAAAGTAGATTAAAAAAATTAATTAAAAGTATCAAACCTATTGGATTTGGAGTAATTGTTAGAACAGTAGCAAAAGGCAAAAAGGTAGCAGATTTAGATAAAGATTTAAAAAATTTATATAAAAAATGGCAGGTAATTAGTAAAAAATTAAAAGGGGTTAATCCGCCAAAAAAAATACTTGGAGAATTAAATCGTTCTTCAGCAATATTAAGAGATTTGTTAAGTGAAAAATTTAATACAATTCACGTAAACAATGAAGATCTCTTAATAGAGTTAAAAGAATATCTTTCAGGAATATCACCTCAACATGAAAAGATTGTTAAACTACACAAAAAGAAAACCCCAATTTTTCAAGAATTCAATGTTACTAAACAAATTAAAGGGGCGTTTGGAAAAAATGTAACAATGAAAAAAGGAACATATTTAGTAATTGAACATACAGAAGCATTACATGTTATTGACGTTAATAGCGGAAAAAAAGTTGATGCTACAAAAGATCAAGAAGCAAATGCACTCGCCGTCAATTTAGACGCAGCTAACGAAGTTGCTAGACAATTACGTTTAAGAGATATGGGTGGAATTATTATTGTNGACTTTATTGATTTAAAAGAAGAAAAAAACAGAAGAATTTTGACTGAAAGAATGAAAGAGGCAATGAGTAGCGATAAAGCAAAACACTATGTTTTACCTCCAACAAAATTCGGATTAGTTCAGATTACAAGACAAAGAGTTCGACCTGAAATGAATATCGATACCGAAGAAAATTGTCCACTTTGTGCAGGTAAAGGAAAAATAGATTCTAGTTTAATTTTAATAGATACTATTGAAAGAAAAATTAACAATATTGTAGAAAAGTCAAATGGAGAAATATCTATTTCAACACACCCATTTGTAGCAAGCTATATTAACCAAAAAAAAGGATGGTTTTCTAATTCAATTTCTAAGAATTGGAGTAAAAAGTTTAATAGAAAAATCACAGTTAGAGCTGATGACAGACTACATTTACTACAATATTCAGTAGTTAAAAATTAGTTGTTTTTATTACTTTGGTATAAATTCATTAATGGAACTATCGCTAATAATATAATTAATCCTCCAATTAAATAAGTAAACCTAATATTACTTTCATAATTAAAAAAAGAAATTGAAAAGATAGCTATTAAACAAATTCTCATCATAATATTAAAGCAGTTAAAAACAGAATTTACTCTACCAATAATATTGTTAGGAATATTATTAAATAAAAATGTAGTTCTAATTATTCTTACTCCTGCATTAGTAATTCCTAAAATAAAACTTCCTATAAAAAATAACCATAATATTTTATAAAAAGACATCAAAAAAAATGTAATAGATACTAAAAAAAATAAAATTGCTATACTAACAAAACTACTAACTCTTTTAAAAATGTTAATTATTAAAAATCCTGAAAAAATAGCTCCAAATGAATAATATATCTCTGATGAAGCATAAACATGTCCACCCATATTTAGAAAATCATGAACATATGAAGGCAATAATATATGTATCATAACTAAAGTAAAAGCAAATAAAACATATGAAAATATTCCAAAAATAAATATCTTTCTATTCTTCTCTAAAAAACTATATCCTTGTTTAAATCTCTCTAAGATATTTTCTTTATTTATTTTATCAATCACAACTGATTGATATCTAATTAAAGTAAAAATTATAATAACAAACAAATATGTTATTGCATCCAATAAAAAAATTTCATAAATTGTCCAAGCCTCAATTGAAAATGGAATGCTAAAATTTATACCACCAATTTCTATATTGTTATTTTGTATTCCGGTTAATAAAATGGCTGCAAAAGCTCCTGCTAAAACTGAAGTGACCTGCCCTTGAATTTCAATAATTGAATTTAACTTACCATAATACTTCCTTTCAGTAATTTGCTGACCAAATGCATATAGATTAGGATAGTGTATATTATAATTAAAAATAGTAGTTGCAAAAACTAATATTACTAAAAAGTCAGGAAGAAATTTATTTAAAAACCCATATAGTGCAACTAAACCTATTATTGTTCCACATACTAAATTAACATAAATAAACAGTTTTTTTCTTGAATATCTATCAATTAAAGTGCCTGCATATAAACCCCAAAATAAAGTCAAAAAAGTGATTAATAAATATGAATTAGTAAATGTTGAAGATCTATCTATAACTTCAACAAAATACCATGGGATTGCAATCATACTTATTCCTTGAGCAAGACCCGAAATAATATTTGCAAGAAACAACAAAATTATAGCTCTTCTATTTTTCATAAATACAAAATTAAGATTTAATTGCATTATTCTTATTTTTGAAAGATGAATGATATTGAAAGAATTATACANAAAATAAAAAAATATTGCTCAACACAAGAAAGATGTAAATATGACATCATTAGAAAAATGTCTAAATACTCAATCACTGAAAAAGATAAAAAAAGAATATTTGAGATTCTTATCAATCAAGACTTTTTAAACGAAATTCGATTTACGAATTCTTTTGTAAGAGGTAAATTTAAAATCAACAAATGGGGAAAAAAGAAAATAGTTCAATCATTAATTCAGAAAAATATCTCTTCAAGTATTATTAATGAAAGCCTAAAAGAAATAGACCATAAACAATACCTATTTACAATAGATAAATTATTTAAAAAAAAACAAAAAACAATAAATTCACTAGATAAAAAAATTCAAAAAATAAAAATTGTAAATTACTTACTTTCAAAAGGATATGAGTCTGAGATTATTTGGGACAGAATCAAACACCTAAAATATTAATCATGTTTAAAGAAGAAATTGAAGAACTTAACGCAAGAAAAAAACAATTATATGAATATATAAATATTAATTATAAAAAAACTGAATATGAAAAATTAAGAGTTCTAACAGAAGAAGAGAAGTTTTGGGAAAATCAAACAAAAGCTCATCAAACTCTAAAAAAAATGAGTCATATAAAAGATTGGTTAGATGCNTATGATAATGTTTCATCTAATATTGAAGAATTATCAATACTACATGAACTAAATGCTGATGATCAAGAATTAAACACACAATTAAAAAAAACAAGATTAGCTTTAGAAAAACTAGAGTTTAGGAATATGTTAAGCGCAAAAGAAGACTCTATGCCTGCAATTATCAATATTAATCCAGGAGCTGGAGGAGTTGAAGGACAAGATTGGGCAGAAATGTTAATGAGAATGTATATAATGTGGGGTGAAAAAAATAATTATAAGGTATCGACAATAAGCCTTCAAAAAGCAGATCCTGCAGGTATAAAATCTGTAACGCTTGAATTTCATGGCGATTTTCCTTTCGGAAATTTAAAAAGTGAAAACGGAGTACATAGATTAGTTAGAATTTCTCCTTTTGATTCCAATGCTAAAAGACATACAACATTTGCCTCAGTATTTGTTTATCCTCTTTTGGATCAAAGTATTCANATTAATATAGATCCAAGTTCTATTAGCTGGGATACTTTTAGATCTGGAGGTGCAGGAGGTCAAGGAGTTAACAAAGTTGAAACCGCTGTTAGATTAAAACATCATCCAACAGGAATTACAATTGAAAATTCTGAAAGCAGATCACAGCTTGATAATAAAGAGAAGGCACTTAAATTACTAAAATCTCAATTATATGAAATTGAAATTAGAAAGAAGCAAAAAGAAAAANATAAAATTGAAGAAGAAAAAATGAAAATAGAATGGGGGTCTCAAATAAGAAATTACATTCTTCATCCATACAAACTAGTGAAAGATCTTAGAACAAATGTTGAATCTAGCAATCCAGATGAAGTTTTAAATGGAAATTTAAACCCATTCATTAAATCTTATTTAATGAAATTTGGACAAAAATGAAAATATACCACAACCCTAGGTGCTCAAAAAGTAGAAACNCCTTATCAGCTNTACAACAAAAATCTAATAATATTGAAGTAATATTNTATCTTAAAACTTCATTTAAAAAAAATGAAATTTTAGATATATTAAAAAAATTGAATAAAAAACCTTTTGAGTTAATTAGAAAGCAAGAAAAAATTTGGAAAGAAAAATATCAGAAAAGAAATATTACAGATCAAAATGAGATAATTAGAATTTTAATAAAACATCCAATTTTGATTGAGAGACCAATTTTAATTGGAGAAAAATTTGGTNTAATTGGAAGAGATATAGAAAGTATTGAACAATTCTTTCATCAAGAAGGAATTTGATCCTCCTCGAGTTTACCTTCTCTTATCCAAACATATATGAAATATGGAATTACACTTGCAAGNAAAATTATACACCAAAAAGCCATTAAAAAAACAAAAANAAATATTAAAAAGCCTATAAATTTCATAATTTGTAAATTTGAACAAAATAACAACAACTATAAAAAATATCAAAATATTTTTATATGAAATATAGAATTGAGAAAGACACTATTGGGGAAGTAAAAGTTNAAGCAAATAAATACTGGGGAGCTCAAACTGAAAGAAGCAAGCAAAACTTTAAAATAGGAAATCCAGCCTCTATGCCTTTAAGTATTATATACGCTTTTGCATATATCAAAAAAGCTACTGCAAAAATAAATTATCAACTAAAACAAATAAGTGAAATAAAGAAGACACTCATTATTAAAGTATGTGATGAAATTATTGAAGGNAAACATGATGACCAATTCCCATTAGTAATATGGCAAACAGGAAGTGGGACTCAAACAAATATGAATATTAATGAAGTAATTGCTAACAGAGGACATGTACTTAACGGAGGAAAATTAGAAGATTCAAATAAAATATTACATCCTAATGACGATGTAAATAAATCTCAAAGTTCAAATGATACTTTTCCAACCGCAATGCATATTGCATCTTACAAAATCATTTCTGAAAAAACCCTTCCATCACTAATAAATTTAAAAAATGTTTTGCTTACAAAATCTAAAGAATTTATGCAGATTGTAAAAATTGGAAGAACACATTTAATGGATGCAACACCACTAACACTAGGACAAGAGTTTTCTGGATATGTTTCACAAATAGATCATGGGATTAATGCACTAAAGAACTCCCTACCACATTTATCAGAATTAGCAATTGGTGGTACTGCTGTTGGAACTGGAATTAACTCTCCAAGCAATTTCTCAAAATTAGTATCACAAGAACTATCAAAAATCACTAAGCTACCTTTAATTAGTTCTAAAAACAAATTTGAAGCAATTGCTAGTCATGATGCTATAGTTGAAAGTCATGCAGCNATTAAACAAGTTGCTACATCGTTAAATAAAATTGCAAATGACATAAGAATGTTAGCATCTGGACCTAGAAGTGGAATTGGTGAGCTAATTTTACCTGAAAATGAACCAGGATCTTCAATAATGCCAGGAAAAGTTAATCCTACGCAATGCGAAGCAATGACTATGGTTTGCTCTCAAATTATAGGAAATGATGTCACCATCACCTTCGCTGGTGCCCAAGGTCATTATGAACTGAATGTATTTAAACCCGTAATGGCCGCAAATATCATTGAATCTGCTACATTAATTGCAGATGCGACCAATTCATTTACAGAAAATTGTGTTCGAGGAATCAAACCAAATTATAAAATCTTAAATAAAAATCTTGAAAACTCATTAATGTTAGTTACTGCATTAAACACAAAAATTGGTTATGAAAAAGCAGCCGAAATTGCTAAACAGGCTTATAAAAATGGAACTAATCTAAAAGAAGAAGGTATTAANCTAGGGTATTTAACCGAAGAAGAATTTGACAAATGGGTTGACCCTAAAAAAATGTGTTGTTTAAAAGATGAAAAATAAATTTTTAAATTTTATCTTCTTGACCTTCTCTCTTTAGATCTGAAACAAATTGTTTAATATTCTGCTCGTCTTCTTTTTTACAAATAAGTAAAGTGCCATCATTATCTACAATAATATAATCTTGTAATCCATTTATAACTACTAATTTATCATTTGGAACATTTACTATATTACCATGTGAATTATATAACTTAACTTGGTTACCTGAAACAGCATTGTTAAATTTATCTAAATCCAAATGAGTATAAAGAGAACTCCATGTTCCTAAATCTGACCACCCAAAATCAGATGGATAGACATAAACATTTTCAGCTTTTTCCATTATTCCATAATCTATGGAAATATTTTTACATGAAGCAAAAACTCTTTTTATATACTCTTTTTCATTTTTTTTAAAATAAAACTCTCTNCCTTCATCAAACACATCATATATATCACGTAAAAACTTTCTATATGCTAAAATAATTGATGATGAGGTTGAAATAAACATTCCTGAATTCCATAAAAAATCTCCACTATCAATAAATTTTAATGCTAAATCCTGTGATGGCTTCTCAGTAAAAGTTTTGACTTTCTTTATCTCAGAAGATTCGGGTAAATTTTCTTCAATAAACTGAATGTATCCATATCCTGTATCAGGTCTTGAAGGATTAATTCCTAAAGTAAGTATAATATCATTTTTTGAAGTAAATTCAAGAGAATTTTTTAAAATCTTAGTAAACTTTTTCTCATTAGTAATAATATGATCGGATGCTGCAATAAAAACATTAGCATTTTTATTAATGCTGTGGATTTTAAATACTGAATAAGCAATACATGGGGCTGTATTACGCATTATAGGTTCACATAAAATATTTGATTCTGGCAAATCACCTAATTGTTTAATACACAAATCAATATACATTTCGTTTGTAACCACATATATNTTTTTTGTAATAAATGTTAATTTTAATCTTCTATAAGTCTGTTGAATTAAAGTTTCTCCTGTACCCAAAATATCTAAAAATTGTTTAGGCATTTTAGATTTACTCATTGGCCAAAAACGAGNCCCTATCCCTCCAGCCATTATCACTGCATAATGATCTTTATTCATAATTATAGTTTTGATATTACTTTGCGCAAAATTACAGAGATTTTATTAAATCAACTTCTATTAATGGATGAAGCAGATATGTTTTTCCAGTATTTTTTTCTATACATTTATATCTCTTTCTTAATTTTCTTTTTTTACAAAAAATTCTATTATTTTTTATTCGGAAGAATTGATTTTCCTCTAAATCTTGTAAAACATCTTTTCTGTGACAATCATATTTTCTTAANCATAAAGCTAAGTTTAAATCTGAGTATGTTGAAGCTTTAATTTTAAGCATATGTTCACTTAACACCTTTAAGATATTATCAGTAAAACAATCTAAATTCATAAAATTAAGCATCATACTCTTAAACATACTTTTCCACTCCATTCCATGTGGTTTCACAGAATTTTTATATTTGTCATANACAAAAGCATGTGCAAGTTCGTGTGTAAGCGTAATAAGAAATGAATACTTATTTAAATCTTTATTAATACTTATGGCATACTCATTATTTATCACCTTAAAATCTCCTAACTTAGTTACTCTAGATTTTGATATATAAATCCTAACATCTAGTTGATCTAACCATTTTTTAATTGTTGGAATACTAGCTTTGGGAACAAATGAAGTGAAATCACTCATATATACAGATAATTAAAATCCTAAAATTAGTGCTAAATATCCTACTAATAATGCAACTAAAAAGCCTGCAATAGAAACATGTAGTGCATCTTTTCTGTTCTCAGCAAATAATGGAAAAATCCCATCTCCACTAGTTGCTATGGATGCTGCAATTAGTGCAGATATTGGAAAATTTGGCACTGTGATAAAAGCAACTGCAACTGAAATCATACCGCCACATCCTGGTAATAGTCCAATTAAGGCTGCTAAAAAAACAACAATATACGAGGATGAAGTCATCCATTTATCAAATATTTCAGCCCCCACAACAACATCAATTATATAGTTAGCAAAAAATAGACCAATAAAAACAAATGTAATAACTAATGAAACATCCAATATAGCGTGTAACAGTGTTGATTTAATATCATTACTATCACTAAGACATGCATGATTTTTATAAAAAAAATTACTAATTAAATACTGTATTATACAAGTAATAGTTAATACAATTGAAACCCAATATGTAACAATTGAAATAGACTCAATACTTCCTCCCCATAATGCCATTATAGATCCTGGAGCTAAAAAAATTGCCATAGATATAATAAAATAAAATCCTATNTTTTCTATAAATACTGTTGATAAATTATTAACNTTAAGAGNCGGTTTTTGTTCANTTAATTCNGNNGNATTATCATTTTTTAGATAATTNGCCTTTAATCCAAAAAAGTCATATAAATAACCAAAAANAGTTCCAGTAANTAAGCCGAAAATAGTAATAATTNNNTATGCTTTAATATTACCTNTGACATCTGCTTCNGATGAAGCTCCTAACAAAACAAATGAACCTTCTCCTAAAGTACTNATAAAAGTAGCAAATAAACCACCAAAAGATATTTTTTTATTTTTATACAATGAAGCTACAACAATAGAAGCACCACAACCAGGAATAGCCCCTAGCAAAGCCCCAATAATAGGATGAGCCCACTTTGGTCCTATTTCATTTGCAAGTTTATTTTGCATTTTTGTTAAAAAAGTAATTATTGCAAAACCAATAATTGAAATAGAAACATAGCCACCAATTACACCTGCAGCTTCAAGATTCGTTATAAAAAAAGACCAAAAATTAAATTCCATTGTATTTAGATAAATTTTAAATTAAACTATATTATTTTAACAATGCTCATTTTAGAAGAAAAATTTGGACAAGAATTACATTTCTTTTTTTTACTAACCGCACAAGATGATAATAAAAAAAACAAAATAATAAATAAAAGATAATATTTTTGTATCTTCATATAAACAAAAATAATTAATTTGTAGATTTCAAGTATTGTAAATGTCAAAAATATTTAGGCATATCGGTAATTATTTGATAATGATGTTTAGGGTTATAAACAAGCCTAACAAATGGATTGTATTTAAAAAACAACTAATTCTAGAACTGGAAAAAGTAGGCTTAAATTCAATCGGAATAGTATTTATCATATCATTTTTTGTAGGTGGGGTTGTGAGTATTCAGACTGCATATAATCTAGAAAGCCCATTACTGCCCATGTATATCATTGGTTTGGCAAGCAGAGATTCATTAATTTTAGAATTTTCACCTACTATGATATCATTAATACTAGCTGGTAAAGTAGGATCTAGTATTGCTTCTGAACTTGGAACAATGCGAGTCACAGAACAAATAGATGCTTTAGAAATTATGGGAGTAAATTCAGCATCTTTTTTAATATTACCAAAGTTAATTGCTTGTATACTTTTCTTTCCAATTTTAGTCATTATGAGTATGTCAATTGGAATGATTGGTGCGTGGATAGGAGGACTTTCTGCAGATATAAGTACTTCAGAATTCTTGTATGGACTAAAATATGAGTTTAATCCATTTTACATCACTTATGCCCTAATTAAAACAATTTTTTTTGCATTTGTTATTTCTTCTGTATCTGCATATTTTGGATACAACACTAAGGGAGGAGCAATAAATGTTGGGAAAGCTAGCACTAAAGCTGTTGTTGTAAGTAGTATTATTATTCTTATTTTAAATTATATTCTAACTGATTTACTTTTATCATGATTGAGATAAGAAAAATTAACAAATCATTTAATGAAAATCATATCTTAAAAGATGTAACATTTACTTTTGAGAAATCTAAAACAAACTTGATAATTGGGGAAAGTGGTTCTGGTAAAACAACATTGTTAAAAATTTTAATAGGCTTGTATAAGCATGATAGCGGTTCAGTTCTATTTAATCAACAAAAAGTAAATTTAATGTCTAAAAAACAAAAAAGACATTTGAGACAAGATATTGGAATGCTATTTCAAGGAGGAGCATTATATGATTATATGTCGGTTGAAGAAAATATTATGTTTCCATTAACAATGTTTACTAATAAATCTAAAAAAGAAAAACTTAATCGAGTTAACTTTTGTCTAGAACGAGTAAATCTTTCAAATAAAAATAACTTAATGCCATCAGAACTAAGTGGTGGAATGATTAAAAGAGTCGCTATAGCTAGAGCCATTTCAATGGGACCAAAATATTTATTATGTGATGAGCCAAACTCAGGGCTTGACCCTAAAACAGCAATTTTAATTGATGATCTAATAAAAGAAATCACTTTAGAATATAATATAACAACAGTAGTTAATACTCATGATATGAATTCAGTTATGCAAATTGGAGATAATATTGCATTTATCAATAAAGGAGAAATTTGGTGGAAAGGAAATAATGAAGAATTAATTATTTCTAAAAATAAAGAACTAAATAATTTTGTTTTTGCATCAAAACTATTCAAAAGATTAAAACAATGAAGAAGGAAATAGTTAAACCGAAAAAAAAACTTGGTCAACATTTCCTTATTGATAAAAATATAGCAAAAAAAATCACTGATTTATTATATCCCAAATCTGAAAACATAATTGAATTAGGACCTGGCACAGGAGTTTTGACTGATTTTTTAATTAAAAAAAAAATCAATTTAAAGTTAGTCGAAATAGATAATGAATGCGTTATGTTGCTTAAAAAAAAATATTTTAATTTAAAAGATCAAATCATTAACGCCGACTTCTTAAAAGTAAATATAAATAATATTTTTACTAATAAAATTTCATTAATTGGAAATTTTCCATACAACATATCTTCACAAATTTTATTTAAAATATTAGAAAACAAAGAAGATATCATTGAAATCGTTGGAATGTTCCAAAAAGAAGTTGGAGAAAGAATTATAGCAACAAAAGGTAAAAAAAAAGGAATTCTTTCTGTTTTAATCCAAACATATTACAACGTTGAATATTGTTTTACTTTAAATGAACAAGTTTTTCATCCTCCCCCAAAGGTTAAATCAGCAGTATTAAGATTTTCAAGAAATAATAGATTAACATTAAAAAATGAAATGTTATTTTTCCAAATTGTTAAATCAGGCTTCAATCAGAGAAGAAAAATTTTGAAAAATGCCTTAAAAACATTTGATATATTAGAATCAGAAAAAACAAATTATTTACTAAACTTAAGAGCAGAAGAATTAACTATAGAAGATTTTATAAACATCACTAAAAATGTTAGAAAGAATAAAAATTAATAATGACTTTATTAATCAAGTAAATAATCTTTGTAATGAAAAAGATTTAATAAAACTGCTTGATATAATTAACAATCTTCATCATGCTGATGTAGCTGAAATTTTAGAAAAAACAAATATTGAAAATGCTAAATTTATATATAATAATATACAACAGGGAAAGAATGCGTTGGTACTTATTGAAATAGATAATGATTTAAGAAAATCTATTCTTTTGAGCCTTTCTGCTAAAGATATTGCAGATAGAATCATTGTTCATTTAGAATCTGATGATGCAGTAAATATTATAAACGAATTATCTAACAAAAAAAAATATTTAGTTCTTTCTAAAATAAAAAATAAAGATCTTGCTTATGATATTTCAGATTTACTAAATTATGAACAAAACACAGCAGGTAGTTTAATGGCTAAAGAACTCATTAAAGTAAATCAGAATTGGAATACATTAAAATGTTTAAAAGAAATGAGAAAGCAAGCTGATGGAATAAAACAAGTTCATACAATATATGTTGTTAATGACAATAATAAGTTAATAGGGCTATTATCTCTTAGAAAACTTCTACTTACTAGTAACGACATTTCAATAAAAGAAATAGTTAAAAAAAATATAATTTCAGTTAGTGCATATGAAAGAAAAGAAAATATTGCAAATATCATGAACAAATATGACCTAGTTGTTATTCCTGTAGTAGATAAANACAATAAATTAATTGGGAGGATTACTATTGATGACGTACTGAGTGTTGTTAAAGAAGAAGCAGAAAAGGATTACCAGTTGGCCTCTGGTATTTCAGAAGATGTTGAAATTAATGATAATATACTTGATATAACTAGAGCTAGATTACCTTGGCTTATTATTGGTATGTTTGGAGGTATTTTAAGTGCTAAAATTATTGGGATTTTTGATCTAGAAAATAACTTTGAACTCACTTTTTTTATTCCACTTATTGCAGCCATGGGTGGGAACGTTGGGATACAATCTTCAGCAATTGTAGTCCAAAGCATAGCAAATAGATCTTTTGGAAATGAAAGTATTTTGGAAAAATTATTTAAAGAATTAAGAGTCGCTCTTCTAAATGGTTTTATCTGCTCATTAATAATTCTGTTATCAACTTATCTTCTTGGTTATAATCCAGCATTAAGTGCTACAGTAAGTATTTCTTTGTTATCAGTTATTATATTTGCTGCGTTATTTGGCGCATTTATNCCACTAAGTTTAAAAAAAATAAAAATAGACCCAGCTTTAGCTACAGGCCCATTTATTACCACAATTAATGATGTATTAGGTCTATTAATATATTTTATGTTTGGTCAAAAAATACTATAGATGAAAATACTTTTTATTGACAGTACATCATCATTACTATTAGAAAAATTAAGATCTAATAATATGATTTGTGATGTTGCATATAAGAAAAAAAAATCTGAAATTGAAAAGATTATATATGAATATGATGGAATAGTAATAAGAAGCAAATTTAANATTGATAGGTTGTTTATTAAAAAAGCAAAAAAATTAAAATTTATTGCTNGAGCTGGAGTAGGAATGGAAAATATTGANGTTAAATACGCGCAAGAAAATAATATTTTATGTATAAACTCAAAAAATGCAAATAGTCAAGCAGTTGCAGAACATACTTTAGGAATGATTTTGAGTTTATTTAAAAATATCAACAAATCTCATCAAGAAGTTAAATCTAAATTATGGTTAAGAGAAGAAAATAGAGGCCTAGAGCTAAGTGGAAAAACAATAGGAATAATCGGATTTGGAAATNCTGGATCCACATTTNCTAAAATATTAGAAGGTTTTAACGTTAANATATTAGCTTATGATAAATATTTGTTAAAANANCNATATAAAAGTTCAATGAAAAAAATCTATGAAAATGCCGATCTTATTAGCTTACATATCCCTTTGACAAAAGAAACATTTCATTTATTTAATGATAACTTTATAGATAAATTTCAGAAACCCTTTTTCCTAATTAATACATCAAGGGGAAAATGTGTCTCAACAAAAAGCTTAGTGAAAGCAATAAAAAATAAAAAAATATTAGGCGCATGTTTGGATGTACTTGAAATAGAAAATAATTCTTTTGAAAATATCTCTCAAAATGCCAATCAGAAAGAATTAAATTATTTAATTAACTCAAATAAAGTTATCCTAACTCCACACATTGCAGGGTGGACTAACGAAAGTAAAAAAGCAATTGCGGAAACTATATCTAATCAAATTTTAACATTACACAAAAAATCACTTAGCAATTAATTGTATTGTGTTTCTAGACCTTTGTTCAAGAAGTATTTTTTTATTATTTAATAGTTCCGAGACAGAGTCTTTTTGGTAATTTCTAATTGTATATAAATTAACGTTTTCATTATATACCACCTTAAAATTCTTTATTAGTTCGTTTCGAAATTTTATAACTTTATTTTTTTCATTATCAAAACAAATAGAAAATGAAACAGCTGAGTTTTGCATCAAATTTACCCTAATAGAATACTTCAAAAGAAGTAAAAAAATCTTACTAATATGATCTTCAANTATAAAAGACAAATTNGAATCAGAAATCGACAATAACATTTGGTTTTTTTTAACAATAAATGATGGAACTAGAGGTATTAGTTCTGGTTGACTTGAGATTAAAGTCCCTTCTTCTTCTGGAGTGTAAAACGACTTAATATATAAAGGAATATTCTTTTTTTTTAATGGTTGTATAGTTCTGGGATGAATTACTTTTGCTCCATAATATGCTAGTTCAATTGCTTCATCAAANGAGATATTTTTGAATAGAGTAGGTTCTTTAAAATACTTTGGATCAGCATTCATTAATCCTGGAACATCTTTCCAAATTGTAACTTCTTGTGCATTTAATGAATATGCTAAAATTGCTGCTGTAAAGTCTGAACCCTCTCTTCCTAATGTAGTATTTATATTTTCTGAGTTACAGGAAATAAATCCTTGTGTAATATAGTTTTTATTTTTTATCTTTTGTTTAATAGATGAATCTGTAAAACTCCAATCAACTGAAGCATTCTGATAATCACTATTTGTACGTATAATATCTCGAGCATCAATTAAAATATGTTCAAAGCCATTTTTTTTCAAATATTTACTTAATATACAACTAGACAACAATTCTCCTATAGCAACAATTTGGTCGTAAATGTAACCATAACTATTATGATTTCCTTCATCAAAAACCCATTCAATTTCAAGTAGTAAATTATCTATATCATTATAGATTAAATCATCATTATCAAATAAATCTTCAATTATTTGATAATGATATTTTTTTACTTTTTGCAGTTCTTCTTTTGGATTATTGTCATCAACGAAATCATTAACAACACGCTCTAACATATTTGTAACTTTTCCCATTGCAGAAAAGACAATTATTAATTGATTATGTCTATTTTTTTGTATAATCTGAACAACACGATTAATACTTTTTTTATCTTTAATTGAAGCCCCACCAAACTTAAAAATTTTAGTCATTAGACATATTTAATTTAGCAAAGTAAAGAATTATTTTTACAAAATATCTTTTTAAATTTACCATATTTGCAATTAATTAAATATATCAAATGAAAGTAGCTTTTTTAACATCTGGAGGTATTGCTCCTTGTCTATCAGCCGCAGTTGGAAGACTAGCACAAAATTATCTAAACAAATATCCAGATATTGAGATTATTGGATACTTAAATGGATATAAAGGTCTTCTTTTAGGAGATTTTATTCGTTTTAAAAAAACTGTTTTAAACAAAATTGATGATTTTTATCAATTTGGAGGTTCACCAATAGGAAATAGTAGAGTTAAACTTACAAACATTAAAGATTGTGAGAAAAATGGATATATTAAAATTGGTGAAAACCCTTTAGAAGTGGCCGCACAACAATTAGTTAAAGACAATGTTACCATTTTACACACTATTGGAGGAGATGACACAAATACTACTGCTGCTGATCTATCAAATTATTTACGAAAACATAATTATTTATTAAATGTGGTAGGCTTACCTAAAACAATTGATAATGATGTTTATCCAATTACACAAACACTTGGCGCATTCACTGCAGCTGAGCAAGGGGCAATTTTTTTTGAAAATATAGTTAATGAAAATACTACTTCGAATAGACAATTAATTATTCATGAAATTATGGGTAGACATTGTGGGTGGCTTACAGCAGCAACAGCATTAAAATATCGTGAAAGATTAAAAAAAATACAATTTATAGAAGAATTAAAAATCTTTAAAGAAAAATGGGATATTCATTCAATATTAATTCCTGAACAAAACATTAATATCATAGAAGAATGTAATCGCCTGAAAAAAGTAATGGATAAATATGATTGTGTAAATGTTTTTCTAAGTGAAGGAGCTGGAGTAGATACAATTATTGCAGAAGCAGAAAATTCTGGAGAAAAAATTTTACGTGATGCATTTGGACATGTTCGTTTAGACGAACTAAATCCAGGAAAATGGTTTGCTAATAAATTTGGAAAAGAGCTTAATGCAAATAAAATTTTAGTACAAAAAAGTGGATATTTTGCAAGATCAGCTAAATCAAATAAAGAAGATTTAGATTTAATATTTAAAGTTGCAGATTTTGCAACAGAATCAGCTTTAAGAAAGCAAAATGGTGTTGTTGGATGGGATGAAGAAAATAACAATAAACTTTCATGTATAGATTTTTCGAGAATTAAAGGAGGAAAACCTTTTGACATATCACAAAAATGGTATAAAGAAATGATAAATCAAATACATAGTATTTAATTGTATGACATTAAATATTAAATGAAATTCATACAATCAAAACAAGCAGAGAAAATATTATCTGCTTTAAAAAGTAAAAAAGCAAAAATACAACTAACAGGTTTTTCTGGGTCTTCTTTTGCAGTGGTTTCTAGTCAAGTAATAAAAAACGATTCAAATCCGCACTTGTTTATTTTTAGAGAAAAAGAAAGCGCTTCATATTTTATTAATGACATTGAAGAATTGCTAAAAAAAGACATCTCTTTTTTTCCGGAAGTTAATAATATCAATAAACTAGATTCAAAAAATAGTTCAAATAATCTTCTTAGAACAGAAGCTCTTAATAAGGTTAATCAAAATGATAAATCTGTAATTATAACATATTCAGAAGCATTATTAAATAAAATTTTAAGCAAAAAAGAACTAATAAAAAATACAATCAATTTAAGAATACGTGATGAAATTTTAATTTTTGAATTAGAACAAAAATTAACTGAAGTTGACTTTAAAAAAGTAGATTTTGTTATTGAAGCTGGTCAGTATTCTATAAGAGGGGGAATAGTTGATATATTTTCATACGCAAATGAAAACCCTTTCAGATTAGAATTTTTTGATAATGAAATTGAAAGTATTAGAACATTTGATGTTAATACTCAACTATCAAAAGAATTAATTAACAAAATTACTATTGTGTCTAATTGTGACAAAAACACAAAAAATCTATGTAATTTTTTAGAATTTCTCCCAAAAAATACAATCATCTGGGCTGAAGACATCAACTATACTGCAAATATTTTATCTTCTTCTTTTAAAAAAACAGAAAAATATTTGAAAGAAAAACAAGAATTTTTTTTTAATATAAATGATATAATAATCCAAGATTCCGATTTCATAAATTCAATAAAAAATTTTTCTACAATTGAAAATAATAATAATCCCTTTTTTATTTGTAACACAAAAATTAGTATTAATACACAGCCCCAGACAAGCATTAATAAACAATTTGATTTGCTAAAAAATGAATTTATTAAACACGAAAAAGAAGGTATAAAAAACATAGTTCTTTGTTCTTCAGAAGAGCAAAAAAAAAGATTAGATTCTATATTTGAAATTGATCAGGAAAAGTTTAATTATAAATGTCTAATTCATTCATTACACAAAGGATATATTGACTATAGTAATAAAATAGCAATATATACTGATCATCAGATTTTTAATAGACATCTTAAATTTAAACCTAAAGCTAGATATTATAATAATCAGGCAATTACTTTAAAGCAACTTAATTCTTTAGAAATTGGCGATTTTGTAACTCATATTGATCACGGTATAGGTATATTTTCCGGATTACATAAAATAGAAAACAATGGCAATGTTCAGGAAGTAATCAAATTAACATATCAAGATGGTGACATTTTGTATATAAGTATTCACTCTTTACATAAAGTTTCAAAATATTCAGCTAAAGAGGGTGTATCACCAAAGATTAATCAATTAGGATCTCCTCAGTGGAAAAAGAAAAAAATGACAACTAAGAAAAAAGTAAAGCAAATTGCTTTTGACTTAATTAAACTTTATGCTAAAAGAAAACACAAAAAAGGTTTTTCATTTAGTCCCGACACATACATTCAACATGAACTTGAAGCATCATTTATGTTTGAAGATACTCCTGATCAAAGTAAAGCTACACAAGATGTCAAAAAAGATATGGAAAGCGAAATCCCTATGGATAGGCTTGTATGTGGAGACGTAGGATTTGGTAAAACAGAAATTGCAATAAGAGGTGCACTAAAAGCTGTAGCTGACAGTAAACAGGTTGCTGTTTTAGTTCCAACAACTATTTTAGCATTACAACACTTTAAAACATTTAGTAAAAGACTTGCAAATCTTCCTTGTAAAGTAGATTACATTAATAGATTCAAATCAAAAAAAGAACAAAAAAATACAATAGAAAATCTAAAAACTGGAAAAATTGATATTTTAATTGGAACACATAGAATAGTTGGAAAAGATATAGAGTTTCTTGATCTAGGACTTTTAATTATAGATGAAGAACAAAAATTTGGAGTAAATATTAAGGAAAAAATTAAATACTTAAAAGAAAATATTGATACTCTTACATTAAGCGCTACTCCAATACCGAGAACCTTACAGTTTTCTTTACTTGGAGCTAGAGATTTATCTATTATAAACACACCCCCTCCTAATAGACAAGCCGTTGAAACAAAAATCACTGCAATGAATCAAGAAGTAATTAAAAATTCTATTAATTATGAAATTTCAAGAAACGGACAGGTATTTTATGTTCATAATCGAATTGATAATATTACTGAAGTTGCAAAACTAATAAAAAGCCTGTGCCCTGATGCCAGAGTAAGAATAGGCCATGGCCAAATGCAAGGAAAAATATTAGAAGAGCTAATGATTGACTTTATGGAAGGTTATTTTGATGTACTTGTATCTACAACTATCATTGAAAATGGAGTAGACGTCCCAAATGCGAATACAATTATTATTAATAATGCTCATAATTTTGGCCTTAGTGATTTACATCAAATGAGAGGAAGAGTTGGTAGATCAAATAAAAAAGCTTTTTGTTTTCTTTTAAGTCCCCCTTTACATAGTATTTCTTCTGAAAGCAGAAAAAGACTTATGTCATTAGAACAATTTTCTGAACTAGGAAGTGGATTTAAAATTGCAATGCGTGACTTAGACATTCGAGGAGCAGGAGATTTACTTGGAGCTGATCAATCTGGATTTATAAATGATGTTGGCTTTGAAACATATCAAAAAATATTAAATGAAGCTATAGAAGAGTTAAAAAAAGAAAAATTTCAAGATATTTTTAAAAGTGAAAAAAATAAGTTTTATGTACAAGATTGTGTTTTTGATACCGATTTAGAAATGGTTATTCCTGATACATACGTAGATAATATTAGTGAAAGAATATATCTATATAAAGAATTAAATAATTTTAAAACTGAAGAAGAAATAGATAAATTCATTCTAAGAATAAAAGACAGATTTGGAACCCCTCCAATAGAAATTGAAGACCTATGTAATGGAATTAGAATAAAATGGATTGCTAAAAAAATAGGATTTGAACGTATTATTCTTAAAAAACAAAAATTTATCGCTTTACTTCCTGAAAAAAATAATTTCTTATACTATGAATCAAATTCCTTCAAATTAGTACTTGATTTTATAAAAAATAATTTTAATGAATGTCAAATGATAGAAAAAAATGAAAAAATTTCATTACATGTTCATAACATTAAATCAATTAATGATTCACTTAAATTATTAACTAGTATTTTAAATAATTAAGTGTTTTAATCAACAATACAAATAATTTATTAACAAATTTTTTTTTTAGTATTAATTAGCTTTTAATTGCTAATTGATTTAAGTAAAATTGCATATAATATTTAATAAATCTATGTTAGAAAAACGAGTAATTAAAAATGCACTAATCTCTGTGTTTTCCAAAGATGGACTTGAAGAAGTATTGAAAAAGTTACACTCTTTAAACATAACTCTATTTTCTACTGGAGGAACAGAAATATTTATAAAAAAGCTAGGGATACCTGTAAATAAAGTTGAAGATTTAACTTCTTATCCGTCTATTTTAGGTGGAAGAGTTAAAACATTACATCCAAATATTTTTGGAGGGATACTTGCAAGAAGAGAATTAAGAGAAGACAAAGAACAACTTAAAAATTATAACATTCCAGAATTTGACTTAATTATTGTTGATCTCTATCCATTTGAAAAAACAGTTAATTCAGATAGTGATGAAAAAGATATTATTGAAAAAATAGATATTGGAGGTATATCATTAATACGAGCTGCTGCAAAAAATTATAAGGATGTTCTAGTTGTTTCAAAAATGGAACAATATTCAAATCTTATTGAGATACTAGAAAATGGTAATTATTCCAATATTAGGCAAAGAAAAGAATTTGCAACTGAAGCATTTAATACTTCTTCGCATTATGATACTGCTATTTTTAAATATTTCAATAATCTAGTTTCAGAGAGTTCATTTAAACACAGTATAAATAAAAAGACAACTCTAAGGTATGGTGAGAATCCTCATCAAAAGGGAATATTTTTTGGCAATTTAAATGATATGTTTGAAAAATTGAATGGTAAAGAATTATCCTATAATAATTTACTTGATATTGACGCCGGCGTTAACTTAATTTCAGAATTCAAAAGTACAACTTTTGCCATTCTTAAGCATAATAATGCATGTGGTGTGGCAAGTAGAGAGAATAATAAAAATGCATGGAAACTTGCATTAGAAAGTGATCCACAATCTGCTTTTGGTGGCATCCTAATTTCAAATGATAAAATTGATATATCAACTGCTAAAGAAATACATAAACTATTTTACGAAGTCTTAATTGCGCCTTCTTTTTCTGATGAAGCTTTAAATATACTTAGAGAAAATAAAAAGAGAATTATATTAAAACAACTTAAGGTTGCATTACCTAAATTACAATTTAGAACTGCCTTGAATGGAGTGTTGCAACAAGAAAAAGATTTAAAAACAGATTTGGAAAGTGATATGAAATCAGTAACAAAAATATCACCTAGTGAAGAAGAAATAAAAGATTTAATTTTTGCATCTAAAATATGCAAGCATACTAAATCAAATACAATTGTTTTAGTTAAAAATGAGCAATTATTAGCAAGCGGTACAGGTCAAACATCTAGAGTTGATGCTTTGGAACAAGCTATTACAAAAGCAAAAAAATTTAATATGAATTTGAATGGTGCTGTTATGGCTTCTGATGCTTTTTTTCCATTTCCTGACTGTGTTAGCATTGCACATGCATCCGGAATTACATCAGTAATTCAACCTGGAGGATCAATAAAAGATAAATTAACCATTGACTATTGTAATAAAAATAATATTGCTATGGTATTTACAGGAACTAGACATTTTAAACATTAAATATAAAAATATGGGATTTTTCAATTTTATGCAAGAGGCTATCGCTATTGACTTAGGAACAGCAAATACATTAATCATTCATAATGATAAAGTAGTTGTAGATGAACCCTCAATTGTTGCCAAAAATGTAAGAACAGGAGAAGTTATTGCAATTGGTAAAAAAGCACAACAAATGCATGGAAAAGCACATAAAGAAATAGAAACTTTAAGACCATTAAAAGATGGGGTAATTGCTGACTTTCAATCATCTGAACAGATGATTCGAGGATTTATTGATATGATTCAAAAAAAGAGATCTCTTTTTTCTCCTGCTCTAAAAATGGTGGTTTGTATTCCCTCCGGAGTTACTGAAGTTGAAAAGCGTGCTGTAATTGATTCTGCAGAGCATGCAGGAGCAAAAGAAGTTTGGCTGATCCATGAACCTATGGCTGCAGCAATAGGTATTGGAATTGATGTTCTAGAACCCAAAGGCAATATGGTTATTGATATTGGCGGAGGGACTACAGAAATTGCGGTGATTTCTCTTGGAGGAATTGTATGTGATAAATCTATACGAGTTGCTGGAGATGAATTTACAGACAATATCAAAACATATATGAAAACAAGACATAATATCGCTGTTGGAGATATAATGGCTGAAAATATTAAAATTAATGTCGGATCAGCATTAACAGAATTAGATGAACATCCACCAAATTACGCTGTTCATGGAAGGGATTTGATGAGTGGGATTCCCAAAGAAGTGATAGTTACTTATAAAGAAATAGCTGGTGCATTAAATAATTCTATTGAACAAATTGAAGATGCTGTGATGAATGCACTTTTTAATACTCCTCCAGCATTATCCGCTGATATTTATAACGAAGGATTATATTTAACCGGTGGAGGATCAATGCTACGAGGATTGGATAAACGCATATCCCAAAAAACAAAACTACCAGTATATGTAGCTGAAGACCCTCTAAGAGCAGTAGCAAGAGGTACAGGAATTGCACTTAAAAATACGGAAAGCTATTCATTTTTAATTCAATAGGCTATAAGAGGAGATGCATAACCTAATACGGTTTATTAAACTTAATCAATTCATACTTTTATTCTTAATAGTAGAATCTTTTTCAATATACTTGTTAATTCAAAACAACACTTATCAGCAATCATTGTTTAATAAAAATATTGTAAAATACACATCATATATTTTCAATACATCTAAAAAATTACAAAACTATTTTAAATTAAAAGAACAAAATTTATTACTTGCTAAAGAGAATGCAAAATTACATTCTATTTTAGATATAAAGTCAAATATAATTGATTCACATTTAGAAATGTCAAATCTTTTTTCATATCAACAAGCAAAAGTTGTAAACAACTCAATACATAAAAGAAATAACTTTATCACTCTAAACAAAGGGGAAAAACACGGAATAAAAGAGGGTATGGGAGTCATTACACAAAATGGCGTTATAGGAATAATAAAATCTGTATCTGAAAATTATTCCATAGCAATCTCATTATTAAATAGAAAATCTTCATTAGGAATTAAACTAAAAAAAAATTATCATAATGGTATTTTAAAATGGGATGGATTTAATTATAGAACAGCTAGTATTACCAACTTTCCAAGCCATATAAGTATCGCAAAAGGAGACTCAATTTCAACAAATAGCCATAGTACAATTTTTCCAGAAAATATAGATATTGGTGTTATTAATTCCTTTGAAAAAAAACAAGGAGGATACTTTAATGTAAGTGTTAAACTTCATGAAGATTTTAATAAACTCTATTTCGTATATATAGTTAAGTCGCTAAATTATAACGAAAAAATACAATTAGAAAAAAATACAAATGAATAAAATAATGATTAAATATTTTTTTCTTGCCATTATATATACTCTTCTTCAAGTGTTAGTACTAAATGAAATATTATTTAATTCTTATATAATTCCTTTCTTATATATTATTCTAATAATCAAGTTACCTCTAAAAATTCAAAAATGGTTTTTGATATTATTTTCTTTTTTTATTGGATTTGTAAATGATCTTTTCTCTTCCACAATCGGATTTCACTCAACAGCATGTGTTCTAATTGGATTCTTAAAGCCTATGTTGGGCAAAATTAGTATTCCTTATAATTTACTAAATGAAAATGATGAGATATCCTTAGAAAGGATTGGATATAAATCCTTTATTGTTTTTAGCTTTATTTTAATATTAATTCATTCTTCATGTTTATTTTTCATTGAACATTTAGATTTTAATTTTAAAATATTTATAAAAATTATTTCCAGTTCTATTATTTCACTTATAGTTATTATAATTACAGAGCTAGCAATTAAAAAACAGAAATGATAAAATATAATTATAGAAATAAAATCATTCTTAGTATCTTCATAACTATTGCAATAATCTTTATTGTCAAACTTTTTTATATTCAAGTTATAAATAAAAATTATAAGTTTTCTGCAAACAATAATGTTTTAAGATATGATGTTCAACAAGCCGTTAGAGGATTAATATATGACCGAAATAATAGATTAATCGTTGCAAATGTTCCTGCATATGATTTAATGATAATTCCTAGAGAGCTAATAAACAAAACAATTGATACTTTATACCTATGTAACCTCTTAAATATTTCTAAAGATGAATATTTAAAAAAATACCAACTTGCTTCTAACTATTCAAAATATAAAGAAAGTGTATTTATCAAACATCTTAATCTTAAAAACGCAACTACTTTATCTGAAAAATTATTTCAGTTTCCAGGCTTCTATTTAAGAAAATTAACAATGAGAAACTATCCTACAAATATAGCTACACATGTTATTGGATATCTTGGAGAAGTAAATACAAACAAAACAATTAATGATAAATATTATGTCAAAGGTGATCTTTCGGGAATAAGTGGAATTGAAGCTGCATATGAACAAGAATTGAGAGGTATTAAAGGAATGAGTATTAAATTAGTTGATGTACATAACAGGGATCAAGGAAAATTCCAAAATGGAAAATTTGATTCTCTTTCTATTGCAGGTAAAAATCTAGTTTCAACAATTGACATAAACTTACAAGAATATGGTGAAAAATTAATGAAAAATAAAGTGGGTGCAATAGCCGCTATTGAACCTTCAAGTGGAGAAATATTATCTTTAGTTTCTTCGCCAACATACAATCCCAACTTATTAGTAGGGAGAAATCGTTCGAAAAATTACAATAAATTATTAACAAATAGAAATAAACCACTATTTAATCGCGCCTTGCAAGGAACATACCCTCCTGGGTCAATTTTTAAATTAATTAATGGCCTAATTGTATTGCAAGAAAACATTGTTAATGAAAAAAATAATTTTCATTGCAATGATGGATATAGTTATGATTTCAATAAAAAAGTTTCTTGTCATCCTCATAAATCTCCAGTTAACCTTGAAAGTAGTATTGAGATTTCTTGTAACACATATTTTTGTCATACATTTGAAAAATATTTTAAAAAATTTCCAAATACTATTACTGCATATAACAATTGGTATAGCCATTTAAATAGCTTTGGGATAGGAAGATATTTAAATAATGACTTTATTCATGGTAGTCCAGGAAAACTACCGTCATCAAAATATTATAACTCATTATACAGGGGTAGTTGGAACGCTAATACAATAATTTCTATGGCCATAGGTCAGGGAGAACTCTTACTCACACCATTACAAATGGCAAATATAACTGCAATTATTGCAAATAAAGGTTATTACTATACTCCTCACATAATAAAAGCAATTTCTGGATCACAGATTGATAGTAGCTTTTTAAAAAAAAGATTTTGTTCCATTGATAAAAAATATTTTGACCCTGTAATAGATGGAATGGAAAAAGTCTTAACAGGCAATGAAGGAACAGCAGTAAATTCTCAAATTGATAGTATAGTAGTTTGTGGAAAAACAGGAACTGCGCAAAACCCTCATGGAGATGACCACTCAATATTTATAGCTTTTGCTCCCAGAGAAAATCCTAAAATTGCTATAGCTGTTTATGTTGAAAATGGTGGCTGGGGAGCAACATGGGCTGCTCCTATTGCTACACTTATGATTGAAAAGTATCTGAAAAATAAAATTTCCAATATTAGTCAAGAAAACTTTATTTTAAATGGGATTTTAAGTTCAGAAAAATGAGAAAGGCTAAAAATATATTTGAAAATATTGATGTTTTAAGTATAGTATTATATATTTTTCTATTATTTTTTGGATGGATAAATATTTATGCATCACAGTATAATGAAGATATTAATTTTGTATTAGATTTTAATAGTAGGTACGGGAAACAAATATTTTTCATAATAATTTCTACACTTGTTGCATTTATTCTTTTAATTATCGACTGGAAGTTCTTTTTTACACTTTCTTATTTATTTTATATATGTATCATCTTTTTATTGGTTGGAGTTCTTTTAGTAGGTGATGTTACTGGTGGTGCAAGTTCATGGTATAAAATCGGTGGATTTAAATTTCAGCCATCTGAATTTGCAAAATTTGCTAGTGCTCTTGCTCTTGCTAAATATTATAATGGGATTCTCGCTAAAAAAATGGATATGAAACAAAAAATATTCTCATATTCTTTAATAATTATTCCCTTTTTATTAATAATTCTTCAAAACGATTTAGGAACGGCGTTAACTTTCACTTCATTTGTTCTTGTGTTTTACAGAGAAGGTTTGTCAGGAAACATTTTAATTTTTGGTTTTATTATTTTAGTTTTATTTATTACTTCTCTTTTATTTGAAAAATTAATTTTAATATACATTTTGTTTGCTATTTCAACTATTTTATGTTTCCTCTCACGCAAGGAAAAAAAACAACTTTACCTAATTATTAGTTCACTAATTATTTCATGTTCTTTTATTCTTAGTGTAAATTATTTTTTTGAAAATATCCTTTCAGACCATCATAGAAAAAGAATTAATGTATTAATAGGTAAAGAATTTGACCCACAAGGAGCTGGATATAATTTAATCCAATCTAAAATAGCAATAGGATCTGGTGGTTTATTTGGAAAAGGATTTCTAAGTGGAACACAAACTAGATTTGATTTTGTTCCAGAACAAAGCACTGATTTTATTTTTTGTACAATAGGAGAAGAATGGGGTTTTTTTGGGAGTTTATTTTTCTTTAGTATCTACTTAGGGCTGCTAGTTAGAATTTTATTTTTAGCAGAAAGACAACGTTCAAATTTTAGTAGAATTTATGGATACAGTGTCGCTTCAATTTTATTTGCACACTTTGTTATTAATATTGGTATGACAATAGGACTTTTACCAGTAATTGGAATTCCTCTTCCCTTTATTAGTTATGGAGGGTCATCTTTAATAGGATTTACAATACTATTATTTATATTTATTAATCTTGATTCTTATAGGCTACAAATATTACGCTAAATTAAATTAATAAAATTCAAACCTATTATCTTCAATATTTGCAATTTCCTTTAAAACATTGAAAGATAATGAAGGTGATATTTGTCCTAATTCTTTTTGCATCAAGTTCTTTTTTGGCACATAATCATTTACAATTTCATTATTTCTCTGTTTAGAAATAACTTTAATTAAGTATGCATTGTTTACTCCTTTTATTGGTCCAAAAGTTATATTATTATCAATTGCAAATGATACTCCAACTAAATTAGGAGCGAATCCTATTCCATCAATATTATTATTTGAAAAAACTATTTCTTTAGTACTAATTTCGTATCCAAATTTTTCTTTATATTTTTCTAAACTATCCAATGAAGTGTATTCTCTGGCAATTCTATTATATTTATTTTCATTTAGAACAAGGGATCTTATCTGCTCTGTATTTTCAGACAATGGAACTAAGCCTTCATTATACTTTTTAGTTACGTAGGCTACAACATAGGAATCGTCAAATTGAAAAACTTCAGAAATTGCACCTTCATCATTTTGATGAATCCATCTAACCATCTCTCTAGAATTAGGCAATCCACTAATATTTTCTTTAGTAACCTTAACTTTTTTATCGCTTCTTTTTACTAAATTTTCTTTTACAACTAATGTATCAAAGTTAATTTTTTCATTTAAAATTTTTGATGCAAACATAGCTGCTTGTGCATAATAATTATTATATGTTTCCGTACTAGGCTCTATATTCCTATCAATATATGCTATTTTTACCTTTTTTATCTTTCTACTTTTTTGAGTAACTTGAATTAAATGTGTTCCAAATTGTGTATTAACAACTTTTAATTCACCTATATTTGATGCAAAACAAGCTTCATTAAATTCACTAACCATTACTCCTTCTTTGAACCAACCTAAATCACCTCCTTTAATTTTAGAACCTTGGTCTTCTGAATACTGCTGAGCTAATAAATCGAAACCAACACCTTTATCAATTTGAGTTTTTAAATTATCTATTAAAATATCTACAGAATCTTGATTTACTTGTTCAGTTGGTTTAATTAATATATGTCTAGCTTCTACAGAATCAGATCTAAACTGAATATCTACTAATTTAGCTAATCTGTATACTTGTTCAGAAAATAAAAATGGACCAACTACAGAACCTTTATCTTGATTTGCTAAGTTTTTAAAATTTATATCACTAATATCCTGTAAGCTAATAAAAGAGAAGATATTATTTGGATTATCTGAATTTCTTCTTACAACCAAATCATAATCTTCAGAATCTTTAAAATAGCTCTTTAAATCGACTAAATCATTCTTTGTTTTTTCCTCATCTTGAGTAGAAGGGACCACATTAAAAGCTACATAATCAACATCACAAGATGCTTCCTGCTGATATTCTTCCTCATGATTTTTATAGTAACTTTTAATTTGTTTTTCGGAAGGATTAACTAAACTATCAACAATTGTATTGTATGGTATTTGAATTAAGTCTAATTTAATTTTTTCATTTTCTTCATTTAATACTGCTTTAGCATGTTCAGAAGTTACAAACATCGCAGTCGATAGTAATTTATTATATTTTGAATTTTTGATTAAATCAACAAGATAATTTTCAAACTTTTTCCATCTAATTTTAGCATCTCCTGTTTGATCTTGATCAATTTGTTGTAAATAAGCTAAAACCTTTGTTCTATCAAATTGACCTGTTTGTTGATTTTGAAATGCAGGAATTTTACTGATTTCAGGGTGCACATTGACACCTTGTAACAACTCGAAAAACTCATCATCAGAAACATTAATACCAAGTTCTTGATACTCTTTGTTCATGATTAATTCTCTTATATATTGATCCCAAATCTGATTTCTGATTTGCGCAGTTAATGTTTGATTTACAATTGCCTGTGGATTTTGATTTTTATAATTCTCAATCCCTTCTTCTACTTTTATCTCAAATGTTTGTCTTAATATCTCTTCTCCAAAAACTGAACCAACATACATAGAACCAGAACCACCAGACCTTTGAGACTGCATAAAATCTCCTAAAATAAAAGCTAACATTGCTATCCCAATTACAGATAATAATAAACCAGATCTATTTCTTATATTTCCAAGTGTTGCCATTTCAATAAATTAAAGTTTGCGAATATACAATTGTTATTTTACAAATAAAAATAGAATTATCAATTTAAGACATATCTAATTGTACTTCATTAATAGCATTCTCTTTTACATCTAGAATAGTAAACCTTAAATTCTCTATTTTTACAACCTGACCAACGGATGGTATATCTTCATTGTAATGCAAAATGAGTCCTGCTATTGTTTTATATTCTTCAGATTCAGGTAAGTTTAAAGAATATTTTTTGTTAACTACATCCACATCTAAACGTGCAAGAAACTTAAATTTATCTTTTGAGAGTTGCTCATCTGTAATAGTTTCTAAATCATATTCATCTTCAATCTCACCAACAATCTCTTCTGTAACATCTTCAATAGTTACCATTCCAGATGTACCCCCAAATTCATCAACAACAATTGCAATTCCTTTATTGGTGTCAATAAATTGTGTTAACAAATCCTTAACCGACATACTTTCAGGAACAAAAGGTATAGGAAGCAGTACTGATTTAATTGTTTTTGGGCCTTTAAAAAGGTCTGAAGAGTGGATATATCCAATTACATTATCAATAGTTATTTTGTAAACCAAAATTTTTGAAAATTTAGTCTCAATAAATTTTTCTTTAAGCTCATTAATAGATGCGGTGTTTTCTACAGCAACTATTTCTGTTCTTGGGATCATGCAATCCCTAAGTTTTTTTTCTGACAAATCTAATACATTTTTAATCATTTCTGCTTCAACTCTTTTATCCTCAATGTTTTTTGAAGACTTGGAAGTTGAATAATATTTATCAAGATTAAGATTAGTTTTTTCTAATTTATCATCCAATTTATATTTGAAAAAAAATCTTAAAAAATATTTTGAAAAAAATAATCCGAAAACTGCAATTGGTCTAAGAAAAAAAAACAATATCCAAATTGGCACACAAAAAAAATTAAATATTTTATTTGGATAAAATTTAAATACTGATTTTGGTAATAACTCAACTATCAACAATACTATTATTGTAAATAAAAAAATTTTAAAAAACAAAAGATAGTATAATGACTGAAAATAATCATTTAAATAAGCATTCAAAACAATATTTGTTGACACACAACACAGAACTAAGGCAATATACTTGAGAAATAAAATAGTTGTGATAAATTCCAAATTATTTTCAAAAAAATAATTTAAAATTCGAGACTTATATGTTTCTTTATTTTTATCAATTTCTAGCTTAACTTTATCAATAGAAAAAAAAGCAATTTCAACTCCTGAAAAAAAAGCTGAAAGAGATAGCATTAAAACTGATATTAAAATCATGTATGTAAAGTTAACAATTATTAATTTGTATTTATGTTAAAAACTCCCTGAATATTTTCGATAGAATATTTTTTAAAATCTGGTGTTGAATCAAATCCTTTTCCTAAAACAATATTTTTTTTAGTTGTAATTTTTACTTCTTTCTGAGAATAGATCTTGTCTAGATTATTATCCCAAATTAATTCTTCAGTTTCTAACTTTTTATCATCAGAACTTATTAAAACAACATTATTTTTTGCAATCATAATTTTTTGATTTTCATCAATTGATGCATTTTCTGCAGTTAGAATTGATTTAACTTCAGTTAGATCATTATAAAAAATAACTTTTACTTTGTCAGAAAGAATAATTTGTGGAACTTGGTTGTTAAATCTCTTAATTTGATTTGAAAAAATTTTAACTTTTAATTTACCTTTTTCTGTGTGTAATATTTCTACTTCTCTTAACACCTCTAGAGGCAGCTCTTTGGATTCATCAAAATCTCTAACTGAATTTGGATTATTCAAACATGAAAAAAATAGAAATAAAAATAAAACTATAATCCTAGTCATCAACTAATCAATTGTTCTGACAATAGTTGATTTGTTTATCCAACATCCAATATTATAAGATTGTCCTGATTCTAATCCATTAAAAAAACAAGTTTCTTTATCTGGAAAATATTTAGAATATGTATTAATACTTTTACTTGCTTTCAATTTAGTATCTTCAAATTTTAATGCTTTTTTAAACATATCTACCGCAAGCCAATACACAGTCTTTTTCTCAAAATCTGATCCACATGCTGAAGCACCGGAAACATATATGTTTCCTTTTAGCATGTAGGCTTCTGCAAATTTATCATTTTCTGAAATTACTTCATTAACTAGATTAATTGCCGAAACGTACTTACCACAAAGTCTTGCTGTGTTTGCTATATCCATTTTTAACTTGATTAATTCTTCATTACTCAAATCATTTGCATATGAATCTAAACAATTGGATATAATATTATATGCCTGTAAATATTTTTTATTAACGAAATAATAATCAAAAATATCTCTTTCTGTTTCGAAATTTGGTTGTATTAATTTTAAATTTTCAAGGGCCTTTAAATATAAATCATTTTCATAGCACTTTAATGATTTTAAATTTTTAACAACTCTTTTCAAAAATGAAATTTCCTGCTTATTTTGATTAAATTTATTTCCAAAAAGTAATACTAGATCTTGACAATTAGCATATGGTGTATACAATGCCTCTATTTTTCCTGAATATTGAACAAAATATTTAGTATATTTTGACTCATTGATTATGTTGTAATCAATTATATTTGCAACTATGTTGTATGTATTTAAAACATCTTCTTTAGTTTTTTGACCAGACTTTTCAAGATTAACTACAGACTTCATAAATCCATATACAGCTCTAAAATCAGACTTGTTACCAGTTAACTTAATCGCCTGATCAAGAATGTCATATGCCTCAGCACTTCTGTTTTTATCTGTAATCACTAATTCATATCCTTTCAATCCTAATACATAGCCTTTTTCACCAAATCCATATTTTATTCTTTGATCAAAAATCAACATTAAGGTGTCTACATATGCATCTTTATTTTCTTTTTCTGATTTTAATTTNGCCTTAATNATTTTAGGTCCATTTTTGTAAATATTCCCACTTGAAGCTGGACAATTTATAAATGTCCATCTCCANGGGTTTAATGCATCAGCATAATTTTTTTGNTTATAAAACTCTCTGAAAATTGATANATTTTCTTTACATGCATTTTCATCTTCTCCAAATTTTGATTGAGCATTTGTGTTAGGAATACAAAAAAAGAGTAATATCCCAACTAAAATTAAAATTTTATTCATTTGATTAATCATATTTTCTTTTTACAAACCATATACCATCATAGGATATTGTTAATCCTAACTTAACATACTGTTCTTTTATTAAATTGTTATCTGTTGTACCTCTTTCTCCTAATATTAACGACAGATCATACTTTGTTCTTGATTTCTTGTATGGAAGTCCAAAACCTAAACTAATGCTTTTATCTGGCAAAGTAGTATTTTCAAATTCTAAAGGTAAATTNCCAAATGAACAACCAATTCTATATTCAATTCTTTTATAATATTGNGTTACTGAATTATATTTAGGAGTATATTGTANACCTAGNGAAAAGTTTGAACTATTTATTAAATTATCGTTTTCATTAAATAGTTTATAATTACTCCAATTAAAAAGATTATAGTCAGTTAAAAATAAAANTTTGTTTCCNTCTTGGTATGAAAACCCAATTCTAATATTTTGAGGTAAATTTAAAAAACCCCAATCAGTTATATTAATTGCTGTATCTTTAGGAGTTTCTAAAACACCTGTATTTACAAACGATTCAACAATTTCATTTTTCTTAGCACGAATTTCGGCACTATTTGTAGAAACTAATCCAAAAGATACTTTTTTATTATCGCTCAAGTCTCGTTTGTAGAGCAATCCAATTTCATAATAGTATCCTTGTAAATTAATCTGACTATTTGACCTTGAGTTTAAAAAAGAATTATCATTAAATATTATTTTTTTTCTTCTATTTAAACCTCCAAAAACATAAGATGCATTTATACCAATAGAAAAGTTACTGTTAACTTTATATGCTCCTCCAAAATAAATCTTACTCAATCCCCCATCTCCATAATATATTGAAGTTGAATTATTGATTGAATTGGTGTTTTCAAATTCATAACCAATATCACTGAATGGAAGTAANCCCACACTTGCTCCAATTCTTTTTGTAATTGGAAAACCTAAATTTAAATGNGAAAAAGTTGTATTGTGTGTTAATTGTTCTTCTGTTAAATTNTGCATTTTTATTATTCTATGTCTTAANCCTGTGGTAAANAAAAAAGAATTAGGNCCATAGTCTATNTAAGTNGATGGGTTATGGGGATTAATATAAGTTGGATCGCTAAAAGCTGTAATAGCACCACTAAGTGCATTATACTGAGAAGAGGCTATAAATTGAAAATCTCCAATTCCGTACCTAGAATATGGTGAACTTGTACCAATTTGTCCAAAAGAAATATTGTTTGATATAATCAAACAAAATATAAGTGCGTAAATCTTATTCATTATAATCCAAAATTTCATTGAGTCCTTCCATTTGTAAATAAGGGTTTGCAAATATGCTATTTTTTACAGCTTTTTCAAAGAAAAAACAGTCTCCTCCAGTGAATATAACGTTAGAATTCCTATTTTCTTTTCTAAAATCGTCAATAAATGAATCTACTTCGCTTATCATACCTTCTTGCACTCCACTATTTATNGAAGAATTAGTGGTATTTCCAATAAAGATTCTATCATCAANAATATCACATAAAGGTAATAAATCTGTATAGTAATTTAATGATTTATATCTCATAATTAGTCCAGGAGAAATACGTCCTCCTAAAAACTCCTTATTATCATTAACTACGTCAATTGTTAAACATGTTCCAAAATCAAATATTAAAGTTTTTTTATTTTGATATTGACATGAAGCAGCAACTGCGTTTGCAATTCTATCAACACCTAAAGTTTCAGGAGTTAAATATTTAATTTTAATTGGCAAAGGAGTATTATTGTCAAATATTAAAGGATTGTATAATGACATAAATTTATGAGTATCCTTTTGTGTTTTTTTTACTGAAGAAAAAATTGTTTTATCTATTTGATTATTTTTTGTAAAATCTAAAATCTCATTTAGACAAAAATTATTCGTTTTTTTAAACTTTATCATTTTTTTATTTTCAAATAAAGAAAACTTAATAGCGGTATTTCCTATATCAACTATAAAATTCATATTTTTAAAAGTATAAAGTTAGCTCTTTATCATGAATTAGGTAAAAAATTTCCATAAATAAAAAAAACAATTAAATTTGCACTCTTTAAAATTATGGTGCTATAGCTCAGTTGGTAGAGCAATGGACTGAAAATCCATGTGTCCCTGGTTCGATTCCTGGTAGCACCACAAATAAAACCCACTTAAATTTAAGTGGGTTTGTTTGTTATAAGTTACATAATATCCTCTTTTTATTTACTTTCACAAACTACTAATATTTTATCTATTAACAAAAAAGCCCACTTTTTAGTGGGCTTTTTAAGATTATTTATTTCTAATTACAACTACTCAACAACTATTTTCTTTGTGATAGTTGTATTAGAATTAGTTAATGTAACAAAATAAGTTCCTGTTCCATAAGATGANAAATCAATAGTCTTTTTTAGATTTCTATTAACTTTTTCACTNGCTGAAACAACTTCCTTTCCAAGAATATCTTTAACACTTAAAATATATTCATCTTCNTCAAGTCCTTTAACATCAACTGTAAAAATTCCNTTTGACGGATTAGGATATAANGAGAATAANCCNNTAAAATTACTTTCATTAATTGATGNNGGTTGAGTTGANTCATTTCCTAAATTCATTCGAATACCNATAGTTCTTCTTGAATACCAATAACCTAATCCTCCTCCTCCTAAANNACAACCATTATCTTGAATATAACTTACGGCACCATCATCTCCAGAATAACAAATTTCTACAACTTGTACTCCTTGATAACCTTGAACACCAGCTAAAAATGTTTGTCCTGGATTTACAGCAACTGGAGNAGTTAATTTTAGNGTTTTCCAAACACCTATATCAGAATTCATTAATTGATATGGATCTGAAGAAGCATAAAGGAAAGGTGCATTAGCATTAGGAGATCCTGTATTATCGTATTCATATAATACAACTCTTAAATTAGCTCCAGCTTGAGAGTTGCTACCAACAAAAAAGGATATTGAAGTAATAGTATCTACAGCATAAATCTCAAAAGCATTAACTAATACTTGACCGCATTGTGAATTTTGTAATTCATATCCACTAGTTGAAAGGTTTGCTCCATCGCCATTCCAATCATAATCTCTACCATACACAGTATCTGTAACAATAGTTAATCTACTTGCAGTATCTGTTAAAGATGTTGACATGAAAGGAATTAAATCTGTGCTAACCCAAAAATCTACAAGGTGTGGTCCTAATGAAGTTGGAGTAAAAGTATTTTGAGTGGCTACAGTTATTGTATCATTTGGAGCTAAACTAACAGGAGCACTATTTCCTGACCAAGTTGTTCCTGCTCCATTAATACTCACGTTTAATTTTGTATTAGTTTGGGTATTAGAACCCTTATTTAAAATTTGAGCCTCTAGTCTATATGGATTACTTTTAACTTGTTTCATTGGATTAAATGTATATGGCATACCTAAGTCACCAGTTGTAGTCGGATTACCTAATAACCATCCACCGAAAGTTTCATTTTGCATTTGAATAGCATTTGGTGGAGTTTCAATAATTTTCATATCATCTAACATCCAAAAATAACATCTTGATGTCCATCCAACTTTAATATAAACTGTTGATTGACCTCCAGCAATAGCTCCAATATTTAAACTAACATATTCAGGATCAGCTGAACCCGCATTATTATTTACATTATTATTTACAACAAACTGTGTCCATGTAATACTATCATTACTAATCCAAACAGAAGGTGGGATGAATGCTGCATTTCCCAAATTATTATACCTAAAATTATGTTCAAATTCTAAACTAACTGCAGGATAATTTGATAAATCAATCGCGTCTGTAATAAAATAAGAGTCTATATACTGATATGTAGTTNNAGATGGTTGACCATATGTGTGATGGTTAGCAGAATCTGTATCAGAAATTAAAAATCCATTTGCCGCAGTTGTTGAGTTCATAGCTGCTGCTCCTGATAATCCTTGAGTTCCTTGGTAATAACCCCATGAACCAACAGTAGACCATTTCCATTTACATGTTGCAGCTCCTCCTTGTGTATTGTCAGAATATGTTACCCAACCTTGAGGGAAACCATTTGCAAAATCCTCAGACCACAAAGGATTAGAAGATGAAGCATTATTATTGCTATTATTTATAGTACTTTGAACATTATTTTCTTCAACAGCAATATGCTCTGTTGCTAAAGCATCAATTGTTTGTGCTGTAGAAAATAGAAAAGTACTAAATAATAAAAGTAAGATAGATGTTTTTTTCATAGTTTTTTATTTAAATTATTAATCAAATATTTGTTAATGAGATTAAATTAAAATTACAGATTATTCTAATATAATCTTCTCGACATAAGTTATATCATTATCTTTAAGTTCAATTGTATATACACCTTTTTTATAATTAGCAAAATCAAAATTAGATCGTAAATTGTTAATTTTCGATGTGTAAATAGTTTGCCCTAACATATTCTTTACAAAAACATCATAATTAGAAATTTTATCTAACTCTATAGTAAAAGTTCCATTTGTTGGATTTGGGAATATATTGAAATTTCTTAAACCTTCTTCAATTGAATTTGGTGGAGGTAAAGGTGGGTTTTTAGAAACATTTAATCTAATCATTGGAGTTCCAGTAATACTAAACCATGTTCCTGCTGGAGTAGTTGAAGGAGGTGTTGGAGGACAATTGTCTTGTAAATAGCTAGCACTATTTGAATTGTTATTTGAACTGATGAATGTAGAATCAAATACAGATTGAAATCCTTGAACAGTAGCTAACCAACTTCCTGGGGTAAGAGATAAAGGAGACGTCAATTTTACAGTAACCCAAGAATTAATATCTTGTGCCTTCAGTTCATATGGGCTTGATGATCCAAATAAAAAGGGTGGTGTAGTTTGTACAGAGACTGCAGGATCTACCTCATATATTCCAACTTTAACTGATGCCCCAGCTACCGAATTATCACTAACAAAGAAGGATATAGATGTTGCGTACGTTGCCTCATGAATATCAAAAGCATTTCCTAATACCTGTCCACCACAATCACGACCTAAAAAATATGATCCCCCTGCGTTTGCACCGTCAAAATTCCAATCATAATCAACTGCATAAACAGTATCAGTAACAATTGTTGTTTTTACAACTGTATCAGTANTTGCTGAATCAGATGTGGCCCAAAANCTAATGTTATATTGTCCNTGNGACATTGGAGTAAACCCGTTAACAGTTTGAACAGTATCATTTTGNCCAGAAANAATTGATGAAGTATTCGAAGAGTATGGATAAGTTGTNCCAGANCTCATTTCTTCTACACTAACATTCATNTTAGCATTAGTTTGAGTAATAATACCTGTATTAGAAATTATCCCTTCAAATCTATATGGNATAACNGATGCCTGAGTAAGAGGATATGCTGTAAANTCNGATCCAAAACCNANAGAATTNGCATACTGAATCCACCATCCTCCAAAAGCCTCTTCACCAAACTTAATTTCATTATTTGGAGTTTCTGTAAATGAAACATCATCTACCATCCAAGCATAATCCCACTGTCCTTCGTAATGAAATCTAAATGTTACGGAATCACTATTACCAGCAACTGAAGAAATATTTACTGAAATATTTTCTGGATTTGCAGAAGATTGGTTTACCGCTTGACCAACGTGAACTTCAAAACGTTCAAAAGTTACCCATCCATCATTTGTAACTTCAACAAATACAGAATCCTGAAATTTTCTATGGTATGATTCAAAATTTATATTAACATATGGATAAGCAGAACAATCAATAAACCCGTTGTATGTAAGAGTTGCATCTTGGGTATTCTGAGCAGAAACACCTAATGCATCTGAATCATATAAAGCAAAACCATTTGCTGCAGATGTGGAATTAATAGCCCCCATACCTGCAGAAAAACCTCCAGATGGAGCTGTAGTACCAATTACCCAATCTTGATTTGCAGGGTTTGCAAAAGTACTCCAATCTTGTTGTGGATTTGAAAAATCATTTGACCAAATTGGAGCTGGTGCAGGTGCTGAATTTGAGACTTGAACATTATTATTGTAAGAAGGCATATACGCTCTAGCTGGCTCATGTATTTGTGTAGGAGCAACTTTAGTTTGAGCTATAACTCCAAATGATAAAATAATTGAAAAAATTAGAAGTAAAAAATGTTTCATNCCTTATTAGTTTTAAATTAAGCTCCAAATATATAACTTAATTAACATTAATACAATAAATAAGATATGTAAAAAAAAAATTATTCGTATTCTGAAATTGGAGTACATGAACAAATTAAATTCCTATCACCATGGGCATCATTAACTCTTCTTACTGAAGGCCAAAACTTATAAGTCTTAACCCAAGGTAATGGAAAAAATGCCTTTTCTCTATTATACTTAAAATTCCAATGACTTGTAATTGCTAAATCTAATGTATGGGGAGCGTTTCTTAAAACACTATCTTGAATTTCAATATTACCATCAACAACTTCTTGAATTTCAGAACGTATTGATATCATAGCTTCACAAAATCTATCCAATTCTTCTAAACACTCACTTTCAGTTGGTTCTATCATTAGAGTTCCTGCCACTGGAAATGAAACAGTTGGTGCATGAAACCCATAATCCATCAATCTTTTTGCAATATCTACAACTTCTATACCATATTGTTTGTACATTCTGAAGTCAATTATCATCTCATGCGCAATTCTATTACTTTTACCAACATATAATATTTGAAACTGATCAGATAATCTTTGTTTAATATAATTTGCATTTAAAATTGCTACTTCAGTAGATTTTGTTAAACCATCAGTTCCTAATAATCTTATGTATGCATATGATATTAATAAAACCAATGAGCTTCCCCAAGGAGCAGAAGAAATACTCATTCCTTTTTCTCCTCCAGTATTAATCATTGGACTATTAGGTAAAAAATCTTTCAAATGTTTGACTACACCAATTGGACCTGCTCCAGGACCACCACCTCCATGTGGAATAGCAAATGTTTTATGTAAATTTAAATGACATACATCTGCACCAATTAATGCAGGATTTGTNAAGCCTACCTGCGCATTCATATTTGCACCATCCATATAAACTTGACCTCCATTATCGTGAATTATCTTCGTAATTTCAGTAATTTGTTCTTCATAAACCCCATGAGTAGATGGATAAGTTATCATTAAGCATGATAAATTTTCTTTATTTTCTTCCGCTGTTTTTTTCAAAATTTCTACATCTATATTACCATCTTCATCGCAAGGAACTACGATGATTTTCATTCCAGCCATAACAGCAGAAGCAGGATTAGTTCCATGAGCAGATGATGGTATTATACAAATATTTCTATGTTCATCTCCTCTACTATAATGGTAAGCTCTAATTACCATTAAGCCTGCATATTCTCCTTGCGCACCAGAATTTGGTTGTAAACTCACTGCATCAAAACCTGTAATTTCACAAAGCATTTCTTCTAATTCATGAAACATTATATGGTATCCTCTAGCTTGGTTAGAAGGAGCAAAAGGATGTAGTTCTCCAAACTCTGACCAACTAAGTGGCAACAATTCAGTTGCAGCATTTAGTTTCATTGTACAAGAACCTAGAGGAATCATTGAATGTGTTAGTGATAAGTCTTTGTTTTCAAGTCTTTTTATATATCTCATAATTTCCATTTCTGAATGATATTTATTAAACACATCATGTTTCATAAAATCTGATTTTCTAAATAAATCTTCAGGAATAAANAAATTAGCTTGTGTATAATCTCCACTTAAAACCTCAGTGATTAAGTCAATATAATCTGAATGATTACAACTCTTTGCAAATACTTCTAAAATATCATTTATATTTTCAATATCATCTTTTTCATCAATACTTATTGATAAAGTTTTATCATCAATAAAGTTAAAATTCATTTTTGCATCTTCAGCATATGTTTTAATATTTTCCATTGAAACATTACCAATGGATATTTTTAAAGTATCAAAATAAACTTTATTTAGTTGATGATAACCCAATTGAGTTAATCCCTCTGCTAAAGTAGCTGTTAATTCGTGAATTTTTTTACTTATCTTTTTCAACCCTTTTGGTCCATGATATACTCCATACATGCTAGCCATAACTGCAAGCAAAACTTGAGCAGTACATATGTTAGAAGTTGCCTTTTCTCTTCTAATATGTTGTTCCCTTGTTTGAAGCGCCATTCGTAAAGCACGATTTTCTTCTATATCTTGTGAAACACCTATAATTCTTCCAGGAATTACTCGTTTGTACTTTTCAGTTGTAGCAAAAAAAGCAGCATGAGGACCTCCGTAACCCATTGGAACACCAAATCTTTGCGTACTACCAACTACAACATCTGCACCCCATTTTCCTGGGGGAGTAAGCATGGTTAAACTTAATAAATCTGCAGCAAAAACAATACCAATATCTAGTGATTTTGCAGCACTAACAATATCTTTATAATCAAACACTTTGCCATGTTTTCCAGGATATTGAAAAATTGCTCCAAAAAAATCATTTGTTAATTTTATGTTTTCCAAAGAATCAATTACAACGTCTATTTTTAGAGGATTTGCTCTAGTTTTTATAATTTCTATTGTTTGAGGCAGACAAAGGTCAGATACAAAGAATTTATTAACTTCATCTTTTTTTTGAGTTCTTGTTCTACTGTTAAATAACATTAACATTGCTTCTGCTGCCGCTGTTCCTTCATCAAGTAAAGAAGCGTTTGCGATTTCCATAGATGTTAATTCACAAACCATAGTTTGAAAATTTAATAAGGCTTCTAATCTTCCTTGTGCAATTTCAGCTTGGTAAGGGGTATATGCAGTGTACCACCCCGGATTCTCTAAAATATTTCTTTGTATCACTCCGGGTAATATGGTATTATAATATCCAAGACCAATATAAGATCTATAATTTTTATTTTTCCTTGCAATATCTTTCATATGCTCAATACACCTACTCTCAGTTAAAGGTTGAGGTAAATTCATAAGTTCATTTGAACGTATATTATCCGGAATTGTTTGTTTAATTAGTGCCTCTAAAGAGTTAACTTTAATGACTTGCAACATCTTGTCAATATCATGACTTCTTGGTCCTATATGTCTAGTGGAAAAACTCATTTTAAAAAATTATTTTGCAAAAATAACTAATGGTTTTTTACTAAATCAAATAATAAGTAAAAAATTTAATCTGTTTTTTAAAATTATTTACACATAATATTAACTATTTCTGTATAATAAGATTAGTTTTGCTAAAAAATGAAATTCTCTGAAATCAATCTAAATGAAAATCTTCAAAAAGCTATTGAAGATTTGGGTTTTAAAGAACCAACAACAGTTCAAAAAAAGGTTATTCCTTATTTGTTAGAAAATATAACTGATATGGTTGCGCTAGCCCAAACTGGAACAGGCAAAACCGCTGCGTTTGGATTACCAATAATAAATAATACTAATTATAATTCCAAATTTTCACAAACAATTATTCTATGCCCAACTAGAGAACTATGCTTGCAAATAACGAAGGATTTAATCTCATTTTCAAAATACATCAAAAAAATTAATATTGTTTCTATATATGGTGGGGCCAACATTAATAGTCAAATTAAAGCGCTAAAAGAAGGAGCACAAATTGTTGTTGGAACACCAGGAAGAACTTTAGATTTGATAAATAGAAAGGTCTTAAAACTAAATAAAATAGAGTATTTAGTTTTAGATGAAGCTGATGAAATGTTAAATATGGGGTTTAAAGAAGATATTGACAAAATACTATCCAATACTTCATCAAAAAAACAAACCTTATTGTTTTCTGCGACTATGCCAAAAGAAGTTATGAAGATTAGCAAAGCATATATGTCAAGCCCAAAAACTATTGAAGTTGCTAAAAGAAATGAAGGAGTAAAAAATGTAGATCATCATTATTATATTGTAAACGCAAAAGACAAATACAAAGCTTTAAGAAGAATATGTGATGTAAACATAGATATTTACGGAATTATATTTTGTAGAACAAGAAGAGAAACTAGCAACATAGCAGATAAACTAATGCAAGATGGATATAATGCTGATGCAATTCATGGTGAGTTATCACAAGCACAACGAGATCATGTGATGGAACGTTTTCGAAAAAGAAAGATACAAATTTTAGTAGCGACAGATGTTGCTGCAAGAGGTATTGATATTAATGAGTTGACTCATGTAATAAACTATAATTTACCGGATGACAATGAAGTGTATGTACATAGATCAGGACGGACTGGTAGAGCTGGAAAGAAAGGAATATCCATTATTATTGCACATAGTCGTGAAGGGAGAAAGTTAAAGGCAATAGAAAAAATGATAAAACGGGATTTACAAATTATGCAAGTTCCTAATGGAGATGAAATTTGTCATATTCAATTAATGAAACTAATTGATAAAGTTACATCAACTAAAGTAAATCCTCAAATAGAAAAATATTTACCATCAATTGAAGAAAAATTAGCTCACTTCAAAAAAGAAGAACTTATAAAACATTTTGTTTCAACTGAATTTAATCGTTTTTTGTCTTTCTATAAAAATGCTCCAGACCTTAACGTTCAGTACAATAAAGAACAAAAAAATAACATAAGAAAAAGAGGAGAAAGAAAAGGATATGCTGAAGAAGGACACACAAGATTTTTTATCAATATAGGCAAAGCACAAGAAATGCAAACTCATAATTTAATTGGACTGATTAATGAATACACAAGAAAAAGAAATATTCCGATAGGAAAAATTGATATCATGCGTAGATTCTCATTTTTTGAAATCCCATCTGAATTTGAAAATGAAATACTAAAAGGAATGAAAAAGGCAAACTGGAGAGGAAATCACATAACTGTTGAAGTATCTCAAGAGCCAAGCAAAAAATCAACTAAAAGGAAAAAGATAAAAGATAAAATAAATTCTTTTGAAAATATCCAAAGAAAGAAAAAGAATAAATCTAAAAAAGGAAAAAAAAATAACTCAAAATCTTTCAAAGAAAGATTTAAGGCAACAAAGTAGCATAAAATTGATGATAATCATTATCCCTTTATAAAATCTTTTAAATAAAAAGGTTCAAAATAAGCTATGTCTTCAAATTCTTTATTAATAAATTTTTGATGAGCTAAAAATCCAAAATCTCTTGAAGACGGGAAAATATTTTCAAGAAATTGTGCGTTTTTATTGTTAATCACTTCTTTACACTTGATTGCCCCATCTCCAAAAAACAACATCTTTTCTGATAGAAATGGCTTGTAAGTTTTCTCATTAACAATATCTGCTTTTACTTCACGTAACTCAACATTATTAGAATCATAGATTGCTGAAAATACTTCCATTCTTTTTGCATCAATCATTGGACAAAATATTTTATATTTTGACTCTCTAGACATAGAAAAAGCCATTGCCTTTAATGAACAAACACTAATCAGTGGGATATTTAAAGAATAACATAAACCTTTTGCTGTTGCTGTCCCAATTCTTAGTCCAGTATATGATCCTGGTCCCTTACCTATAGCAACTGCATCTAATTGTTTAATTTCAATTTTTAATTGACTTAACAATTGCTTAATAAAAATAGTTAGTTTCTCATTATGAGAATATTTATCAGACGCTTCTTCTTTTGTTAAGAGTAATTTTTCTCTCTTAAACAACGATACTGAACAATTCTTGGTAGATGTTTCGATTGCTAAAATATACGCCATTAAAAATCGTAATAATTATTAAACAAATCACTCTTAAATCCAAAAGTAAAATAATCAGATATATTTTCTGATTCTTCATCTTTAAAAGTTCTTTTTCCTAAACTTAAAACAAATTTTAAGTTAGTATGAGGATTAATCAAATAAGAAAAATTAAGCTGTGTATAATTTAATCTTGACAAGTTCCCCTGATACATTTCTATTCCAAAATCAGATGGTCTTCCACTACCAATATTTTGCAAGCCTTGAGTTTCAGCATAATCTCCAGTAGACATAAAAATATCATTACCATATGATACTGTATTATTAGAAAAGGATGATCCATATTTTGCAATAATATGCTTTAACTGAAAACCTAATCTCTTATATTTATATCTTAGAATAGATACTAACTCTGAAAAATTAGCTCCTAGTGGATGAGCAAGTGACTGATTATAATGTCCATAATTTTGTTGAGGATTATGGTGAGCATATGTATATGGCCTAACATAATTATACTCTATTTGAAATGATGTCATGTCTAAATTCAAAATATCATATGACTTGAAACCTAATTGATACCCATACTTATTTGCCCAAAAATCATTATTCTTTCTCAAATCATTTAAACTAAATTCATCTAAAATCAATTGTGAATAAGCATATGATTTATAATTTATTTTATATTTTGCGTTTAGTCCTATCAATACATTGTCAGGAGAGTTGAGTGAAAACTCAATTGGTCTAAGAAAGATAATGGGGTTGAGATAATTAACATCAAAACCTCTATTTCCAGGAGCATGATTAACTCTCCAAATTATAGATTCAAAAAAAGATAAATTTAAATTTTCAAACAAATTCAAACTCAGATAATGAGATGACATATATTTTTTTGGGTATCCCATTTGATCTACATTTTCTATTGAGTTAGTTGCAAAATAACTAATATCTTGTAGTTCAGCAAATAGGTTTGTGTAATGTAATTTACCTAAACTAGTTTGCACTCTCAAAAATGGATAGTTAAATGAATTATCAGATAAAAGTAATGACCTGTAACCATCACCAACAAAATGTTTACCATGACCAAACTGTATAACAAATAAATCAGAAGGACGAATTGAGACGTATCCTGAAGCAATTGCATAATCAAATCCTACATCTTTAAATCTTCTAGCAAATCCTTGACCAGGAACTACATTTTTTTCATTTATAAAATTTCTTAAATAACTTTGAAAAACAGCTTGATTTTCTCTAAAAGAACTAAAAAAAGAAATTTTTTGACCTATATTTCCATAAACGATATATCCTCTTGTATTAGTATAAATTTTTTGTTGATTTAACTTTTCTCTTCCAAGCGTTAAATCAAAAATAGGAGAGCAATATATATTATAATTTTCTTCATTGTAAACAAAAAGATGTTCTAAAAAAAGTTTTCTGTATAACCAGCTTTTCTTTTGTGTTTGATTAATATCAGAAAACAAACCATTTGGATAGTCAATATTAAAATCAGATTTTACTAATGGTTTAAATGAAATATGATGATTTATATCATTAGTTAGAATCTTTTTTTCAATATTAAAAAAATAATCATTTCCTAAGAAAAAGTTGTCATGTTGACATTTAACTTGTGGTGTTGAAAAAATAAAAAATAAAAAAAATATTGCTCTAATCATTTTTATTTTTTCTTAAAATATAGAATGGAGTTAATAAAAATATAAACATAATACAAGCAATTAGTGAAATAGCAATATTTATATTAATGTGTATAATAAAATAACTTATTACAATAATAATAATAGACAAAAACAACAATGTTAATGTTGTAAATTTATGTCCAAAATTTAAATCTAAAAGAGCATGATGAATATGATCTCTAGCTGCATATAATGGATTTTTACCCCTAAAAACTCTACTGATAAATACTCTTAAGGAATCAAAAAGTGGTATTGATAGGAAGACAATAGATAGAAAAGGACCTTTTTTTGGATAATGCAAGTCTTGTATAACTATTCCATGCTTTATCAAATTAATAGCTAAGATAGATAAAACCATACCTACAACTAAAGAGCCAGTATCTCCCATAAATATTTTTGCAGGATATTTATTGTAATGAATAAAACCTAATAAGGATCCGGCCAATGTAAAAGAAACTAATGTTATTTCAGTTTGATTCATTAATATCGCTGAAATGCCAAAAGCAATGCTAGAAACTACTCCCAAACTTCCTGCCAAAGCATCAACTCCATCAATCAAATTATATGCATTTGTAATTACAACCACAACAAACAATGTAAATAATACTCCCGCATAATAGGGTATTTCATGTATTCCTAAAACACCATGAAAATTATCTATATATAATTCTTCAAAAAAAATTATTATTCCTATAGAAATTATTTGACCTAATATTTTTTTTGTTGGAGAAAGGGAAACTAAATCGTCTATAACACCAACAAAAAAAATAATAATTAAGCTTAAAATAATATAATTTGTATTTGTTAACTCAGTCCAACAAAGTAATGATATCAAAATTGAAATAAAAATAGCAACACCTCCAAGACTTGGAATTTTTCCTTTGTGGGATGCTCTTTTTACTTTTGGTGCAAATAATCTAAGTTTTTCTGCTAGAGATATTACTTTCGGTATTGAAACAAAAGCAATGATAAATGCAGTAAAAAAAATAAAAAGTATGTCTAAATATTGAGGCATAATAATTATTTATTTTATGTAAAAATAAAGAAATTATTAAAAAAAGATCAATCAGTAGATTTATAAATACTAAACTTCTTTAACTATTATGAAAAATTTTAAAAATTAATTTTTTAAGAAAACAGGGATTTTTCAATCAGTTCGCACATAATATGACCAATTAATATATGTCCTTCTTGAATTCTAGCCGTATCATTAGATGGTATCTTAATAATATAATCACAGATATTATTTAACTTACCACCATCAATACCTGTAAAACCAACTGTTATAAGTTTTTTTTCTTTTGCAATTTTAATTGCATTAATAACATTTGAAGAATTACCAGAAGTAGAAATGCCAATTAGAATATCTCCTTTTTTACCAAATGCTTGAACAGATCTTTCATATGTCTTAGAAAATCCATAATCATTTGCTACAGCTGTCATGTAAGATGAATTAACATGTAACGCTTGCGCATTTAATGGAGATCTATCTTTATAAAAACGCCCACTTAACTCTGAAGCGATGTGTTGCGCATCAGAGGCAGAGCCTCCATTACCACAAAGTAAAAGCTTATTTCCTGATTCAAAAGCATCTAAACATAATCTAGCAATCAATATTATATTATCATGAATTTGATCATCTTGAAGTAATTTTCTATTAGTTTCTAGAGAATTTTTTAAAGAATTTTTAATTATATTATTCATTTTGTGCTAAAATACAAAATTATTGTATCGATTCGTAAGCTGATTTGGTTTGAGCACCAATCGTATTCCAACAAAATTTTTGCTTTATAAGTTTATTAGCATTAATTTTAACACTTTCTAATAACTTTGGTTTTAATAATATATCATTTAACTTATTTGATAATGCATCAGTATCTTCAGAAGCAAATAAAAAACCATTAACTTCGTCATCAATCATTTCTTTAATAGGAGGCAAATCCGAAGCTAAAACTGGAACATCATAACTCATTGCCATCAACATAACTCCACTTTGATAGATTTTTTTGTATGGCAAAACAACTAAATCAGCAACATTATAATAAAGAGAAACTTTTTCTTGAGCAATAAATCGATTATGAATTATACAATATTCATTTAAATTATTTTTATCTATTATACTTTGATATAATGAAAAATCATTCTTCCAAACTTTACCTGCAATAATTAACACGATATCATTATTTTTTTTCACAACATTTTTAAATGCTTTTAATAATATTTCTAATCCTTTAACTTTTTTAATCATTCCAAAAAAAAGTAGAACCTTCTTATTTGGAGAAATTTTAAAGTATTCTTTAGCTTTTTTTTGTGTATGTTTTTTACTTATAAATGGCAAATAATTTCCATGTGGAATAATAAATATAGACTCTACAATATCTATTTTATTTAACTCATTCAAACTAAATCTATTATGAGTTAAAATTACATTTCCTAATTTATAAACTAATTTATTAAAAATACTATTTTCACTTCTAGATGAAAATGAATTAACATCATGAATTGTTAGCACAATTTTACCAAGAAGTAATTTCACAAACAATAAATTAAACAGGACAAGCATATCAGTATGAAAAATATGGAAATGAAAAATAGAAATTCGATTAAATTTTGCATGCAAAACAGATTTGATAGTTCCAGAAATCCATCTATAACCATTTAAAAATTTTGAATTTCCAACAAATAAATTATTATATGTTTGAAAAAAATTAAGCCCTTTAATATTTGGATCTTGTGTCTTCTTGTTTGTATAAACACTAACATCTACCCCGCTATTAATTAAACCAATAGCTTGTCCAAACGTATAATAATGAAATGATCCTCCATGAGCTCCTAATGTATCGATGATTGCTATTTTCATTTTTACATTTTTAATCCTTTAAAATAAGATCTATTTATCAATAAAAAAGTAGTAAAATCCTTTTTTATATCTGAATTAAATATAAATTTTAAATTATTTTTAAAAAATAACCAAACTATAAATAAATAAGAAAATAAACCTCCTATTTTTTTTAAAAAATAAATATGATTTTTTGTATTTTGTTGTAGAAAAAAATCACCTCTTATTATTTTTTTATTATTTACAAAAGATTTTGTTAGAGATCCAACCTTGTGCAATAATACTTCATCTGGATAGTAATAAATATGATGTCTTTTATCTTTATAAATTCTATAAGCAAAATCTGTATCGTCAAAATAAACAAAGTATTTTTCATCCATTAAACCAATGTCATATATCACTTGCTTATCTAACATTAAGCAACAAGTCGGCGCATAATCAACCTTAGCTATATTATTATATTGACCTTTGTCTAGCTCATTTATTCCTCTATGTATTGGTAAAAAACCCTTGTTTTTAACAAACCAAGCTCCAGCATACCAAATATATTTTGGATTTTTAAAATACATCATTTTAGGAGCTATTAAACTACAACCTATTTTACGTTGAGCTTCAACTAAGTTTCTTAAAAACGAATTAGAAAACTCAACATCATTATTTAAAAATAGTATTTTGTCACACTTTTTATTTAAAGCAACATCTACACCTTGATTATTAGCCTTGGCAACACCTAAATTAGAGTTGTTTTTAATTGTTTTAATCCTATTGTCAAATTGTTGATTCAAAATATCTAATGTTAAGTCACTTGAATCATTATCAACAATTACTAAAATATAATTTTTATAATTCTGATTTTGTATACATGTCAAAAAAGGCTCTAACACTTTTTCTGAATTAAAAGTGACTGTAATTATACCTATCTTATCCATTTGGCAAATTTATTAGATGTAATTAAATTTAATTTTTTTATATCATTTAAATAATAATCATATAAATATTGCCTAGTTTTTAATGACATACTCATATTTGTATTTTCATGAAACAAACTTCTTTTTAAATATAATTTCAATTTATCTGAAAAAAATAAATTAACAACTCTTCTAAGATGATAAACAGAGTATAAATAAGCAATTGTTTTATTTTTTGCCAGCTTTCCTACATTGTACTTTTTATCAAAATCTAAGTTAAACTGTTTAGATATTTGAAGAAATTTACAAGTTTTTTTAAATTCTAAAGAAGGTGATTTTACAAAATCATCATAGTTTATTATTAATATGTTGTCTTTTCCAAAAGAATCAAGATATTTTAAAACTTGACTTGAATAATTGCCAACTTTGATATATTGCTGATAATGCAAGCACTGATTTTTATTTTTAGAATTTCTATATATTATTGAATCAAAACTTTCATTAACAAAACCTAAACGTAAATCCATTAAATAATGAGAGAATGCTCTTTCAATTGGATTTCTAAGCATAATAATAATTTTGGCATTTTTATTATATTTTTTAATTTGTTTTGCAATTTTTTCATAAAACAAATATGAAACACTCGCTTCTCCACAGATTTTGTTATTAGTATGTTTATCAAACAAATTATGATATTTTTCAATAGAATCTATTTTAACATCCTTATAATACATTTTTTGTTCATTTAGCAACTTATTAGAAAAAAAATTAGGTTCTTTTATTGAACTCATACAAACTTCAGGATGCTTAAATAAATAATTATATAATGATGTAGTTCCAGATTTTGCGGCTCCAACTATAAAAAAATCTACTTTCATTTTTTTAAAATTTTCCTTTTCAGTGATCTAAAAAAATTAGTGTTACGTTTTAAATTAAAAATCAATGCAAAAAATAATTTTATCGGAAAAATCAAAATATAAAAATAAAATAAAATAGGCTTAAATCGAAACTTTTCTTTTTTATATGAAAAGCGATTCATAAAATTAGAATTTATCCATTGTGATATATAAATCTCTCCACTATTTAACCCTCCATTTTTCCACATATCTAATTTTGATTTGTCAATATATTTATCAATATTATTATCTTCAACACTTGAAGACCCAATCTTTTTGACTGACAACATTTCTTTAACAAATTTAATTCCTAAAAATTTACATATCTCTTTAATTTGTTTTTCAGGAGAAAATAAGACATCTTCAAATTTCACAATTTTTATCATGCTAGAATCTAAATTACTTAACGTATGACTAACTGATGTATTCCAAAGTTGAGATGTTAACATTGGATGATAATTAAAATATGACCTTAAAGATTCTGAATATGGAATCTTATTTGCTCCTAAAAATTTTCTTCTCCATTTATTTTTTTGAGAATATAATACTGCTCTTGGATCCCTTACCATATTAATAATTTTTGAATGAGGAAAATATTTAATTATTTCCTTTAAAAAATATGCATTATTTGGAGTTTGTTCACAAATAAAGTCTACGTTCTCTCTTTCTTTTACTATTCGTAAAAACAATATATAAATCTCCAACGAAGTTAAACTTTTAGATTGTAATTTTTTTTTTGCTTCTTTTAAATAATGTACATGTCTACTAACATTAAAAATCCCCTCATTTTGAATACAAAATAATTTTGAAAGTAAAACCGTTTGTGTTTTTTTATCTATTTTTTGATTAAAATTATTAGGGCTTATCGATGAAAAAAAATGTAATTCTTTTAATGTGAAAATTTTATTACTTTTATTTAATATTCTTCCCATCATAGTTGTTCCACTCCTACTACTTCCTACAACAAAAATATGATGATCCTTAACCATTTTAATTAAATTTTCCCTTACTATTTGCTTTATTGTACAGATCATAATCAAAAATTAAGGTGTCTTTCAATATTTCATCTTTATAAATTGAATACTTAAAATACGACAGATCCCAATTAATTTCATATGAACTAACTAACTTTCTTTTTTTGTTATAACAACTATATATATATGTGTTTTTTTTCTTTTCTCTTTTAATATTTACCACATTTAATTCAAATACTTTTTCTACCAAAATAAAAAAATCATAAGTTCCTTGGACAATTAAATCATTATCATTTCTAAATATTGATCCAGAGAAATCTCTTCCACCCAAATTATGATATGTACACAATTCTATAAAATTTAAGTCAGGATTACAAAATAGTTCTAATAAATAGTTAACTACAAACAAACTCTGAAAAAATGTATTGGCTGTTGTCTTTGACATCTGTAAATTCCATTCTGTAATCCATATTGGCCTATTAAACAACTTAATATATTTCTGAACCTCATCAGGATATGATGAAAATAAAAAATCAACTAACCTATCTTTATATAAATTAAATTGACTTTCTATATTACTGGACTCTGTTATTTCAGAAGTCATTTGTCCATCAAGATCATTTCCTTTTATAACTTTAGCATATGAATGGATAATAATTGCATCATAAAAACTTTCATTATTTAATTTTTTATTCCATATATTATGTCGATGGCCCCTTTTCTTGCCAAGTGGCGCGGCAACAACTCCAATTTTAATGTTTGGATAATCTCTTTTAATCTTTTTAGCATAGTACTTAGCATTATTTATATAATCATTTATTGTATATCCATTTTTAAAATAACTTAAATTAGACAACTCACTACCTAATTCAACTCCAACAACTTCAATGTTTGATTTAATAAGTTTATCAATCATCAACAAAATATCGTTATTCCTAGAAAAAATGTTTGCAACTAAAACTGCTTTTGATTTAGTTCTTTTAGCTAATTCTATAAAATCCTCAATATAATCATAATTATGGTTATTTTTTATTCTAGATCTTTCTAAACCTCTTGATCTTTTAGGGAATTTACCCCCATGATATTTATCAATCTCATCAAAATCAAATCCATATCCTTGACTATTATAATGATAAAAATTACCAAGAGCACCACCAGGGAATCTTAAAATTTTTGGAGATAAATCAACTACTTTATTTAAAAAGTTAGTATCTAAAACATTACAATATGTAAATGTATTAGATGTAGCAAAACCATAAATATTTTTTTTAATGTTTTGAGAAAAAACATTTGATGAAAATAATATTAAAAAAAATAAAAAAGATCTCATTTAATAAATCCATTTTGTTTTAACTCCCCAATACTTTTTAAATAATTGTCTTTTTGAACTTTTTGAGTCTTAAGCCAAGAAACAAATTTCTTAATTCCTAAATCAACATCATATTTAGGCTCAAAATCTAATACTTTTTTTATTTTATTTAAACAAGCATAATTATGTCTGATATCACCAATTCTATATTGTCCTGTTATTTTTATCTTATTTTTTATACCAAGTTCGTTAGTTAGTTTTAACGCTATATCATTAACACTTGTAGGATTTCCTGAACCTACATTAAAAATGTGATAATTTGATTCTTGATTCTCCAATGAAAGTATTGTCGCTGCTACAACATCACTAATAAAAACAAAATCACGACTTTGCAATCCATCTTCATAAATATGAATATTATTACCGTTAAGTATTCTGGTGGAAAAAACAGATAAAATGCCAGTATAAGGGTTCCTTAATGATTGCTTAGGACCATACACGTTCTGATAACGTAACGCAACAGTTGGAATAGATAATGCTTTTCCCATTAACATTGTTATTTGCTCCTGAGTACTCTTTGTAATAGCATATACTGATGACGGCTGTATCATACTTTTTTCATCAGTAGGTCGTAACTCAAGAAGACAACCATTCTTACCATAATGATCATATTTTCCTTTAGAAACCAACTTGTAATTTCTACTGCAAGGATACATTACCCCTTCTTCATTAGAAAAATATTTTCCTTCTCCATATACTGCTCTTGATGATGCTAAGATTATCTTTCTAACTTTATGTTTATAATTAGAAAGACAATGAAATAAATTAGAGGTCCCAACTACATTAACATTTGTATACCTGTTAATTTCATACATTGACTGACCAGTTCCTGTCTCAGACGCATAATGAATTATAGCATCCTGATCTTTAATAGCAGCTTTCCAATCTGAAATAACCCTTACATCTCCTTGAATAAATTTAAAATTTTTATGACTAAAATTAAATTCATTTTCAGAATGAATTTGGGAAGATAAATTATCTAAAATTGTTACGTAATATCCCCTACTTAATAACTCAACAGTTAAATTAGACCCTATAAATCCTGCTCCTCCGGTGATTAAAATATTTTTCATGATTTATATTTTTTTATAAAAATAAACTTAGAAAACATATATATGAAACCTGAACAAATAAATAAGAAAAAAAAGGGGCGCAATAAAAGCGGTTCAGACATAACAGAAATAGTTAAAATGAACATCCATAATTTTCTTTTTTTAAAAATAATCTGTTGTTTGAAAAACATATATATTAACAAAATAGCTGTTGGAAATCCTGTGGTAGCTAGCAAGAACATAATTGAATTACTACTACCCTTATCAGTTACTTCTATTTTAGAATCAACTCCAAAAAAAGAATTAATAGCATGTAATGTATTTGAGGAAATATAATATTCTTGACGAATATTTTGAAACTGAAATAAATCTAATCCAACTCCGGTCAATGGATGATCAACAGCTATAAATAATGGTTGTGTAAGATCAAAAATTCTTTTTTGAAAAGAAAATTGTTTTTCACCTCTTAATTTTGAATCAACATTAAAACTAAACACTATATATATTGGCAACATAACAAAAAGTAAAAGTGGCGCTAACAATTTATTGACTTTAAATTCTTCTTTTATAAATATAAGTATTTGAACTAATAATATTGCTATACCTGTTGTTGAATAAGTGGTAAGAACCAAAAATGTAATAGCTAAAAGTAATTTCTTATTTCTATTATAGACAAAGGCTTCAAGAAAAAATAATATATTTAAATATGCTTGGAGAATTCCTGGCTCCCAAAAAAGACCTTGATTTCTGCAAAATTCTAATCCAAATAATTCTACCATACCTTTTTCAGTTGTATAAAAAAATAAATTTAAAAAGGTCTCACACTCATGATAGGTTGAAGAAATAATTGATAATTTATTTTTAACAATAAAAAACAATAAAAAGTTTATAAACGCATGAATAGCGATTATTTTCAAAACAGTATAAAGATTATTGACAAAATTTTCATTACTTCTATTATTTTTAAAGTGAAATAATGTTGTCACAACTAATGTTACTGTTAACAAATGAAATAAATACTTATTAAGTGTTTGCTCTACAATTGCAAAATTATAATTAATAACACCTAAAAAAACACAAGAAAAAATTGTAAATAGAGAAGAATAAAATAATGACTTCTTCAATTTTTTTCCTAAAAAAAATATTGTAAAAAAAAGCAATACAAAAAAAATAATGGAAACAAAATTTCTATTAAATACAAATAATAAACCGCCTGTACTTAGTATTAAAAGCAATACAATGGTATTATCTAAAATTTTATTTTTAATACTGCCTAACATTAAAACCAATTCATTTTCCTGTCAATTAATTTTTCAAGCAATTCTGTGTCTTTCTTAAAATATTGCTCATAAATATTTTTTTTATCATTTTCCAATAATTTTGGAGGATTATAAGTCTTTGTATTCAAATTTCTAATCTTATTTTTAATAAATTGCCTAAATCTGGTTGATGGAACAATATATTTTATAAATGATCTCCAAGATCCTTTTTTGTTTATTAATGTATCAAACAAATTAATACGATTTACCCTTGCTTGATTACTTTTGATAAAGATATTTATTTCTTCATTGTTAATTTCTAAAAAGTTAAAGATTTTTTTAATTGTTTCTTTTCTTCTATTAATTAAATCCTGTTCGAAATTAATAATCAAAAAATTTTCTATTGGAAAGAAATTAAAATAATTAACAAGCATTTTATAATATAACCCTTGTGAAATATATGAATATCTTAACTTTTCTAGATAATTAATATCATCACTACATGTTCTCTTTTTTTCTGAAATTAAAGCTTTCTTAAATGTCATCTTTTCATGTAAATTTCTACAGGAATGTAAATAATGAGAATATGCTCTGTCAACAGGATTTCTTAAAATAACAATAAACTTTATTTTTCCACCTAGATGTTTTAAAATTCTTTTAGGAGCTTTTTCTTCAAATAAATATGTGGGTGTAAAATCTATTCTATATTTAGATTTACTTTTCTTAAAATAAGTTTTATTGTACCAACTAATTCCTTTTTGATAAATAAAAGGTATGTCAAAAAAGTGTGGCTCTTTAAAATGTGGCTTATCTATTTCTGAATGTTGAACTAAAATATCATACAAGCTTGTTGTTCCAGATTTTGAAGCTCCAATACACATTAAATTTGGCAAACTCATGAAATCCAATGATTTAAATTTCTATTAATTAATTTTGATAATTTAATTATATCATCCTTATAATAATTTTTTAACCAATTTTCTGTTTGAGGATCCATTTCTTGAATTGATCTAGTTGTCATGTTCAAAATAAAATCCCTTAAATATTTACGATATCTTTTTTTAGGAATCAAATTTTTAAATATTTTTTTTAGTATACTGTTTTCTAACAGCAATTTTTTAAATAATAAATTGTTCCATTCCCATCCACCAACCATATGCTTAGTTTGTGTATTAATATGTACTTTATCAAGATTTAAAAAATCAAATACTTTTTCCATTTCTATATTGAAATGATTTAAATAATCATCATAGATAATTACATGAACAAATTCAAATTTTTGTTTAAACAGTTTAACTTGTTTATAATAATTCCCCAACTCTAGATATCTTGAAGCTGGTGTTATAGCACTGTTATTTGAATAACGAAATTCTGACTTTTTTAATGCTTGATCAAATGAAAGATTTTCAACAGAATTATATCTTTTAACATGCTGATATCCAGAGTAAGCTCTTTGGACTGGATTTCTAAGCATAATAATTATTTTTACTTGATCATTTAAATGCTTTTTTATATTCTTTATGCTAATGTTTGGGTATGCTAAATACAATACACTCGATTCCCCAACATATTTTTTATTCTTAGCGCTCTTAAATAAGTCTATGTATTGTCGCTTTTTATTAATTGCGTTAGGAATTCTATTTATACCAATTTCTTTACTAATTAAAAAATGAGGTTCCTTAGGCTTGCACATAAATATATCAGGATGTTGATTTAAGTAATTATGCAATGAGGTTGTTCCACTTTTTGCAGCCCCAACTATTAATAAATTAGGTAATGTCATTATTTCATCCAATGCTTTAAATCCAAATTTAATAATTCTTCTAGCTTTAATATATCATTCTGAAAATAATGATCTAATTTTTTTCTTGTCACTTGATTAACTTCATCCGCTGGTTCTTTAAATATTAATTCAATAAAAAACCTGAATTTTAATCTAATTTTTTTAGAAAAAATAAATCTTAAAATNTTCTTTAAGATATTGTCTTGCATAAAAAATAATTTAANGTATTTATTTTTCCATTTTTTNCCACCAACATTATACTTTAATGAAGTATCTATAATATAATCTGANCTTAAATTTAAAAATCTTAATGTNTCTTTTACAACTAAATCTGTTTTTTGCTTAAAATCTTCNTATAAAATTATATGGACATTATCAAAATTATCNAAATAACTTTTTACCATTTTATAATANAAACCCATCTCTTTATACATGATCATTGGAGTAATATTTAAATCTTTNGAGAGTCTGTTTTTTTCATTTTTTAAAGCATCTTCAAAAGACAAACTTTCTTGTTTTCCTCTAGCAACATGTGTAAATGCAGAAATAGCTCTTTCAGTTGGGTTTCTTAACATTATAATAATTTTGATATCATCTCCTAAATATTTTTTAATATTTTTTATAGCTGTTTTATAATAAAACAAATAGAATACAGATGCTTCCCCAATTGCTTTTTCAGAAGTCACACCATCAAACAAATTTTTATAACTGTTCCAGTCCCAAATTCCATATTTTACCCTTCTTTGAACTTCTGAAGTAATAAAAAATTTAGGCTCTTTAACTTTTTTTCCAGAAGCAGTAAATGTTGGCATAAAAACATCTGGATGTTGATTTAAATAATTATGTAAAGAAGATGTACCACATTTTGCTGCTCCAACTATAATAAAATTCGGCAACTTTTTCATTTTCTTATAAATGGGAAATAAAAGGTATAGAACCCTAATTTCTTTTTAACAATTAAAACCATACTTATATTCCAGAAAATTAAACTCATCATAGAAGCAATAGCGGCACCATTAATCCCGCTGTATCCATATTGAGCTAATGGACTACTTGAAGGAATCAGCACTAAATTAAGAACTATATTAATTATAGCTCCTAAAAATAAAACCCCAGCAAAATAATTTTGATTATTTGTCATTTGTAATATATTTCCAACAGATCCAGAAAAGGAACTTACCAACCTACCAACTGATAAAATAAGAAAAGCAGTAACTCCTAATTTAAATTCAGAACCAAACAAGCCTAAAAAAAATGTTGGAAAAGTAAAAAATAAGACTAATAATGGTAATGTTAACCAAAAAATAATTTTGGTAGATGATTGAGCAACATTTTTTACTTGATTAAGATCATTTTTAGCATATAACTCAGCAATTTTTGGAGAGGTAATACTATTTACCGACATTAGTGCAATAGCGGCAAACATAGAAAGTTTAAATGCTGTATGGTATATTCCTACTTCTTGAGAAGTAGCCATAACTCCTAACATTAATTTATCTGTCCAAGCCATTATAAATTGAACAGATTGTGCAAACATTAAAGGAATAGAAATTTTAAATAATGTAGAGTAATTTAATATTTTTAATTCAGCACTTATTTCTCCTCTTTTTTTTCTTTCGTAATGATATTGAAATGACACAAATGATAATGCTGATACTATTAAAAGACTAATTAGATAAGCATAAATTGGAATAGCATCATCAGCTATAAACTGATATAAAACCACAATTGCAATTATAGAAAATAAAGACTGAGACATTCTATAAAAAAAAGAAAAATCTCCTATTTGCTTTAAGCCTCTTAAGCTTTGATAATGCAACATAAAAAATACCATCGGTAAAACAAAAAAGGAATTTAACCTTATATATTTATNGTCTAAACTTAATAANAGTCCTAAATCTTCAGAAAAAAGATACATGCATATAGACGAAATTATGGATGTTATGATTAAAATAAANATTACTTTTCTTCTAAAAAAATGAATACTATCCCATTTTTTTTGAATTACAAAGGATGCTAAAAAACGTATAGATGTTGTNTCAAATCCAAGTTTAGCAATTAATACAAATAATCTTAAAACTGTAACTGCAAGCACATATTCTCCTAAACCTTCTGCACCAAATAATTTTGCGATCAATAATGTAAGAATATATCCCATTATCAAACCTCCAATTCTAAAAATAAATGAAATACTACCTCCTTGAACTAGTTCTTTAAGGTTTTTATCTTTTAAATATTTTTTAATTATTAAATTCATTACTTTATTCAACAATAAACCATGGATTTAATAATGATTTCTTATTGTATATAAGTTCATTCTCACTATTATACTCTAAAAATGTGAATCCGGCAAATTTTACAATTGCATGTCCAGCAGCAGTATCCCATTCCATAGTTGGAGCATATCTTGGATATACATCTGCNCTTCCTTCTGCAACCATACATATCTTTAATGAAGAACCCACAGATAAAATATCTACATTATCTTTTTCATTCATTTTTGTTTTAAAAAAAGCCTCTGTTTCTTTAGACATATGCGAGCGAGAACCAACAATNACATAATTATCTCTTTTATATTGAAGTGGTAATTTTTTACTTTTGGTGATTAGTGATTCTAAATCATGAAACTCATTATCAACNTTTGAACATTTAAATGATCCGATGTTTTCTAGACCAAAATAAAGATCTTTTGTCACAGGAACATAAATAACTCCTAAAATAGGAACCTTATTTCTAACTAAGCTTATATTGACCGTAAATTCTCCATTTTTTTTTATAAACTCTTTTGTTCCATCTAAAGGATCAACAATCCATAAATGATTCCATTTCTTTCTCTCTTCAAAGGATGTNTGTTTTCCTTCTTCACTTAAAATAGGAATGTTTGTTAATCTTAACTCCTGTTCAATAATATTATGACAATTTTTATCAGCAATTGTTAATGGAGACTTATCCTCTTTTCTTTCGTATGAAAAATTTGTATTGTAAATTTTTAAAATTTCAAAACCTCCATTAATAGAAGCATTAATAGCTTTAATTAATAACTCTTCTAAATTCATATCATTCATTTTTAAATATTCTTANTGCACTAGATGTACCTATTCTTTGAGCTCCAGCATTTATCATTTTAACACAATCTTCTCTATTTTTTATTCCACCGGATGCTTTAATAAAAANACTNTCATTTATTGCACTCTTAATAATTTGAACATCTTCAACTGAAGCNCCTTTTCCTTTATAATANCCTGTTGATGTTTTAATATAAATTTGCCCAGGANAGATTTGAAAATTTGATTTTATTAAATCACTTATTCTTCTAGAAATATCAAAAATTTCACTTTTTTCTAATGCTCCAGTTTCAATAATCCACTTAATTGTTTTATTAGATTCTAAACATAATTGAGTTGATTGTAATATTTCTGTGTCAAATTTTTTGAATTTTTTCAACTTAAATGCCTGATAATCACAAACAAAATCCAAATCTGAAATATTTCTTTTTAAAACAGACAATGCTTCAATATTTTTTCTATTAGATTTATTTAAACCTGTAGGAAAATCTATAACTGTTCCNACAAATAATTTTGCTTGATTNTGTTCAATTAAATTATTCACANATGAAATNTATTTTGGACGAATCATTATTAATTTAAAATTATACTTAATAGCTTCTAAAACTAAATTCTCAATTTTCTTNATAATCTTATTTTCTGAAATATCATCAGTTAAAAATGTGGATTCTAAATAATTTTCTATTTTCATNTATAAATATTTAATACAAATCTAATCATTTTAAAATATTTTCCTTTATCAAAAAAAAGAGGGGATAAACCCCTCATTGCTAAACTAAAATTGTAACTACTTTACATTTAATTATTTAAGAATCTGATAAATATTTCTCAACATCCGTTTGTATTGATTTATCAACTAATTTTTTCCAGTCATCATTCCCTTCCTTTATTGATTCTCTAATTTTTGTAGCTGAAATCCATCCAATATCCTTTGGTGGCGTATACTCATTTATTTCGTATCCAACACCTCTACCATAATTTACACTTTCCATGTCAGGGATTATAATAACCTCAACATCATGTCCATGAGCTTTATGAAATTTTTTAATCATATTAACTGTTTGTTCGGTAGTAAATGGATTTTTTGCGTCTGGTTCAATATCTCGCACCATTATTAAAGCAGGAATTCCTTTATTAATTTTTTGCATAATTAAAGATATATGCCCTTGGTGATATGGTTGATATCTGCCTATAAAAATAGCGTACTTTTTACTTTCATTTGTAGTTGGATTACCTCCATGATTAGCATATTCCCATTTTTTTTCTTCTTCCATAATTTTAAAATATTACTTATTAATAATGTTTTTTCTAATAAGAAAATCAACTATTTTTTCTGCACAAGTATCGACATCATATTTATCAGACTCTATTATTAGCTCTGGATTTTTTGGAGCTTCATATGGAGCATCGATTCCGGTAAATCCTTTTATTTCACCAGCTCTTGCTTTTTTATATAATCCTTTAGGGTCTCTTGACTCACATACAGACAAATCTGCTTTTATGTATATTTCGATAAAATCTTCTTGACCAATTATTTCTCTTGCTTGTAGTCTGTCTTCTAAATATGGTGAAATAAATGCAGTTAAAACTAATGATCCAGAATCAGCAAATAATTTAGCAACTTCTGTTATTCTTCTAATATTTTCTGTTCTATGTTCAGGGGAAAAACCTAAATCTTTATTAAGTCCCATTCTAACATTATCACCATCTAAAATATAAGTTTGAAAACCCTCGTCAAACAAGAGCTTTTCAGTTGCATTAGCTATAGTTGACTTTCCTGAGCCTGACAAACCTGTAAACCATAAGACTCTAGATTTATGATTATTTCTTTCTTCTTTTAAATTTCTAGGAACTCTGTGTTGATGAAAAAATAAATTTTCTGTTGACATCTACTCTTTTTTTTGATGTGCAAACTTACATTTTTATTTGTGTTTAAACTTGCAAAAAGAAATAAATATATGCTTAATTTAAAGTAAAGTTAATAGGAATTGTAAACATTACTCTTACAGGTTTGCCTCTTTGCTTCCCAGGTTTATATTTTGGCAAAGATTTTACAACTCTTACAGCTTCTTCATCTAAGTTTTTATCTACACCTCTCACAACTTTTACATTAGTAACATTTCCTTGTTTATCAACTATAAAGCTAATATATACTTTTCCAGTAATATTATATTCTTTTGCAATTGCTGGGTATCTTACATTTTTCTGAATATACTTCATCAAACCTAAATCTCCACCCGGAAATTCAGGCATATTTTCTACAACCATAAAAAACTCTTCATCATCTTCCTCTTCAATTTCAATAATTTCATCTTCATCAGACTCAGTATCTTCAATTTCTAATTCCTCTTCAATCTCCACTTCATCTTCTACAATTTCTATTACTTCTGGAGGAGGAGGAGGGGGAGGAGGAGGTTTAATTTCTTGTTTAGTAATAGGAATAATCTCTTCTTCTAAATCATCAAGATTTAAAGCTCCTAAATCATAATTGTTTTTATCATATGTTTTATATTCAAAAGCAATAAGTACAACCAATAAAGAAATTGTTAAACCAATTTGTAAAAACAAAGATCTTTTCTTTTCTAAATCAACTTTTGAATTTTTCTTAATTTGCATAATTTAAGTAATTAATTTGTTGTANTCATGGGCATCTAACAATTCNTCAAGCTCTGATANATCACTAACTNTAACTTTTACAATCCATCCATCACCATANGGNTCAGAGTTTATCANTTCAGGATTGTCATCNAGTTTACTATTGTACTCGATAATTTTACCATTTACNGGCATAAAAAGATCTGAAACTGTTTTAACNGCTTCNACAGAACCAAAAACTTCTTCTTTTTCTAATGATTCTCCTTCTGTATCTATATCNATAAATACAATATCTCCCANTTCAGATTGAGCAAATGAAGTAATACCAACAGTCCCTACTCCATCTTCAATTTTAATCCATTCATGATCCTTACTATATTTTAAATCTTTAGGTAATTCCATTTATTTTTTTTTCAAAAATACATTTTTTGTTTTAAAAAAATTATCCTGCTAATGTAAATCGTAAACTAAATCCTGCATTTGTAATTGAACCTGGGAAAGTTGTGGAAACAAAAGGATTAGTTATTACTTTATCATAAAATACTTTTAAATTTAATCGTTGACTTATCACATAGTCCGCTGAGAAATTAAGTTTTACAACTTGCTGACCCATTGTAATTTGTTCAACATCTTCAATTACTTTTCTAATAATTGTTTTGTTATTTGTTAAGTTAAAATCTACTTTTAAGTCTAAATCAGAGGAAATTTTCTTCCCTCTTCCAGACGTAAAAAAGCTAAATTTCAGATCTGTAATTCTATAACCAACACCAAAAACATATTCTTTTGAGCTTGTTTCTGTAAGTTGATTATTAGCTAAAGACAATGAAAGCATTCTACTTCTTTTAAACTCAATCTTAGTTAAAAGACTATTCTTCCAAGTCATATCTAATTTGAATAAAGGGCTAAATTGNTCATTAATACTAACNTGAGATATTTCTCTTTGTACATGATAACTCATATTATTCNGGTTTACATTGTCACCTTCACCATAATTTAAATTTGTTTGATAGGATCCAANAGTATATGTTGATCTATACGCATGTCCAAAACTAAATTGTTTAAATCTTTTTTTAATAAATTTTAATTTCATCAATCCATCATATGTAACTCTCCAATTAGGTAAAGGAATTGATGGAAAAGATGTTAATTTGGAATTTAAGGGATTTCTTCCAGAATAAGCAGCTAAAAAAGCAGGAATCATTACTTCTTGTGAAGTGGGGCCATATCCACCAGTTAAAATAGTATCTGTATATTCTACAGGAAAACCAGTTTGAGGATCAATATATCCATTAAAATTAGGATTATTTGAGGCTAATTGTTTTGCTATGTCTGCTCTATATCCTCTAAACTGACTAAAGGTAGTTGATTGATAATTTTCATTATCAGTTCTAAAAGCTGTTCTCCATGAAATAAATGATACACTATAACTTCCTGATTCTGTGGGACTATATGAATTAAACTGATTGTTTTGAGAATCCCATCTAAAATATTCACTTGAATTATTAGAGTATGTTTTATTTGCTGTCAGTTCAATTCTAAATTTCTTAAATGGTTCTAGTGTACTTCTTAGTGTTAAATTAATTGATCTATTAGTTCTATACATAGAATTTAAAGTTGTATCTCGAGTTAACCACCCTTTGTTTGCAGCAGTATATCTTAAATCATTTTGACTTCCAAAAACAAATGGTAGTCCAGGAGACAATTTAGCCCAATCTTGACCTAAAAAATGTGGTTGACTAACATATCCGGGTAAAAAAGTTCCTCTGTTATCTGAATAGTTTACAGAAATATTTTTAACAGATAAAACAAATCTTGTTAGGTGTTTAAAAATTTCATACTGATTTTTATTTTCATTATTTTCTTCATTTTCACTAACTCTATTTTGTTGTCTTCTTGCAGGTCTATTATTTTGATTTATCTTTTTAAAATATGGAACTTTATTATAAAGTGTATTTAGATTTACTTGACCATTATACTGTTTGTTGCTAGAATTCTGTATATTATTACCTAATTTTCTTAATGACAATGGAGCACCAGTCCAGTCATAATTTGCTTTATACCTTGTGTTTAAAGAAATAAAATTAAATAAAGGAATTTTATTTAGTGGAACCTGGTAATTTAATCCAAATGATTGATTATAAGATGTTACTCTACCGAAATCCCACACATTTCTCCAAATTGTATCCATTTTTTGACGATAATAAGGATCTGATTTTGATAGTCTACCTGCCGGCTCATCAATATTTGCCTTGCTTTTAACTGTGAAATCTAACTTCAACGCCCTAGAAACATCATACTTAATATCGTACATCCTATTCCATGTGAAAAATTTATTATATGTAGGAAGGATTATCATATTTGTATTATTTAAATTTCTTAATTTAGTTTCGTTATAATTTCTATCGATATCTGTCCTAAATGAAAAGGATTTAGGCATTGTATAAAAATTAAAGTCTTTAATAATCCGTAAATATGGTGATCTTAGAATTTTAATTTTAGAAAATGGTTTTATATTTTTTGGTTGAGTATTAAAATTATATGTTAATGCTCCTCTATAATTTACTGTTCTATTATATTCCGTATTAATATTTCTGATAAAAGTTTCATTTTTTGAATATGAAATGGTAAAATTTTCTAAATCATATATTCTTGGTTTTTTTGGCTGAGAACCTTGTTTTTTAGATTTTGTTTTTCTCACATTAGTAAAGTTAATACTGTTACGCTTAACATAATCTTGAGCTATTCTTTTTAAAGAATCTCTTTCAGTTTTATTTTCTAATGCATCCAAGGAAGTTTTAAACAAAATATCTGGGTCTAACGGATTGTATTGTGGATTAATTATTGATTCTGAATTACCTAAGTACATTGGTATTTTTACGCCATAATTTTCTGGAAAAAACTTTCCTAAATCAAATGTTGATGACAAGTCATACTGATAAGCATTATGCTTTTGTCTTTCGCTTACTTTCTTTTCTATTGAACCAAATCCTACAGTACTCATATTACCTGCAAGTGTAACATTTCCAAAATCTGCAAGTCGTGCAGTAAGCCTACTATTTGCAGCCCATCCACCATACTCATCGAAATCTGTTAACCTTAACTCATTAACCCAAATTTGTCCACACTTAGATTCACCGTCATCTTCGCCCTCAAAACTCATTTTCTTAGGATTTCTAACTCCTATCATTATTGTTTTTATTTGAGCTAGATTTGGGTTTCCTACTACTGTAATTTTCCCTCCAGAGGAATTTTTAACATATGGAGTAGTAACATCTGAAGAATTGAAATTTCTTTCTTGTTTTGCTAATTGAAAAATTTCAAATTCTATATCTATTTCATTCTGTGATGGCCATATTGCATATGCAGATGATGAAAAATGAGGCGTGGGCATTAACTTAATTTCATATTCATAATAATTTGAAGTAAAGTCTGTACCTAATCTAATAAAACATGTTAAATCACCATATTTAAGGTCATCTTCCTTACCTTCAGCATGTATAAACATCTTGATTTTTTTATAACTTCTTACATCTAGATCAGCATTTTTATAGGTAGCTCTTGAATCTCCATCTTCTAAATCACAAACCTTTAAAACTAATGACTGTTCATTTTGCTGACGTAATGTTGTAGTTGTATTATCAATTTCCTGTTCAATACCCGGAGGCAACACATAATTAATTGGAGAACGATTACCATTTTCTTCAATATTAACTGCAGAAACATCAAATATGGTTTCATTTGGATCATCATTTGGAATATACTCTCCTGGTTCAATCAGGCTATAATTATATCTTCTCCACTCTCCTCTTACTAAATCAAATGTTGCAAACCTACAAATTATAGGATCTTGAAAATTTGTTAGAGCTAGTCTTAAAAATCGTATTGATTTAAAGTCATTTATTCCTCCTATTACCGCATCTGGCTGGTAAACAGGAACTCTAAATTGATACCATTTAATATTTCTTGATGCACCATTTTCAGTTTTTACAGTTGTTTCAAACATATCAGAAATATAACTATCTCCTACTTGCATACCTGGAAACAAGCTTAATTTATATTGGAAGTAGCTTTCTGTTTCACTTAATGTATAATCTCTATTAAGATCTTCAGTATTTGGTTGAGAAGATGCAGCTGTAGGATAACTTTCAGGTGAATTTTCAGTAGTGACAGAATTTCCTTCAGTATTATTAAATTTCTTATATCTATTTAAAATAGATGTAGATTGATTATCAAAATCTGATCCTCTAAAATAATGATAATTATCAGCAGAAGGATCAGCAAATGCATTAATATATGCCTGTGAAGTACTACCATAAATATTCTCTATTCGATTTAAATATAATGAATCAAAAAATAATCTTTCATCTGAATCTCGTAAACCATCAAGCCCCACATCTTGAAATTGTCTGGAAGTAGGATCATTATCAAAAGCATCTACAATGGAAAAATTTGTTGGTACTCTTCCCCATGCAGTAGTATCAACGTTTTCTATTAATTGAGAGGTTGGAAGACCATTTTCAAAACTTTTATAACCATCTTTCAATACATCTTCAGAAATATTTCCTAAATGTAAATACATATCTCCACCTGAGTGATTAATAAGACCATCTTCAGAGTTAAATGGGTCCATCATCCAAAATTCAATAAATTCAATATTAGCTGATTCAAAATCATTNGTNTCTAATTTCCTCATTATAGCTCCCCAGTTTGAGGAAGGATTATTTAATTTTCCATTTGATTCTAACCCATTTACAGTATAATTATTCGGGCCTCTTTCACTAGGATAAAAAGCAATGTCTAGAACTGGTAAATTAGTAATTTGACTACCTAAATCTGGATCTTTATTTGGAAAAACCTCTGTTTCTAAAATTTCTCTTGAATAATGATATGATTGCTGAGCAATTGAATTACCATTTGGCAAAGCAATTGTTTTATTTATATTTGGTGGAGTAATTGATGTATTTCTAAAGAACAATGGATCAATTGTATACCATGCTAATTTAGCTCGCTTCGACCCATATTTTAAATTTTCATCCTTACCTGNAAACTCAGTATTTGAGTATTGAAATATAACATCTTGGTTTGCACCAGATGGAATTGATGCCATTTTCCAGGCACCCATATTTCTTATATCAATTGATGTAGTACTAGCTTCAAAATCATCTATATAAGACACCCCATTTTTACCAACCGCTCTATGGTGTCCAGGAATTAAATGGGCAAATTCTGCGGAAGCAATTAATCTAGAATTTGCTTTTGTTTCAATTAAAGGAATTTTATCAATTAATTTTGTAAGCCAGGGGGCATCAGTTTGATAATTCCCATCTATTCCCCATATGGTATTAGAAATTGGTTCTTCTCCAGTATTAATTTTTTGTGTATATGGTCTTTCNGTTAANTTTAACATCGTAGCTCCTAAAAGGAAATCTTNATTAATTTCATAATCAACATGTAACCCAACTAATGTCTTGTTTTGAATACCAAACATTGAATTATTTTCTAATGATATCTTAATAGGTATACCTGAAGTTAATATACCATCATTAATAATTGTCACTCTTCCTAACATATAATCCACTGTATAGTCTTGATTTTCAATTAATTTTTGTGATCCAGCTGTAACTGTTACCGACCCTTCAGGAACATTCATTGCATTTAATCTGATTTCTGCTCCTGAAGAAGANTGATAGGTTCCTTTTAATCTAAATTTATTTAATTCGGGATATTGTTGTGCTATTGTTAATGATGAATCATACAACACTTGNTATGAATATTTTTCAGCCAATAAAGGATCATCAAATTGAGAAGCAAAATATGACCCAAAAGGTTCTCTAACTGGAAAAATCACTCTACCATTTGATGATTTTGCCGTAACTTCCTCTATAAAATCAAAAACTCCGTCAGATTGTTTATCCATTTGCTGATTTAAATTATCTAAGTTTAATAATTTAATTAAAGGAATACCCTTTAAATTTCCTTCACCAATATAATTGGTTATTGCTCCAGATTCTTCTGTGTTTTCATAAACTATATCAAGAACAAAACCATCTCTACTCATTTGATATGCTCCCAGAGCATATATATTTTTCATCATTAAATGCCAATTTGGTAAATTAGGCGTAAAATTTGTTCCTTTTAAAAGTTTAGTAATCATTGCATTAGGAGCATCAGGCCCTGTAGAACTTAACTCTCCAACTTGGTAAGTTTGATTACCTACTGTATATTGAAATGCTACAGATAGTACTTCATCATTATTTAATGCTTGATTTAATGAAATATATCCAAGTTGTCTATTAATAGAATATTCTGACTCNGAAAGTTTTCTAGCTCTTTCTAATTTTTCATAATCTTGACCATTTAAAAAATTGAATGGAATAAGTTGAGATAAAACATTATTCACTTCATTTATATCTCTAATTGAAGAAAATTGAGTAGTTAATGACTCAAATAAATTGTTTGCCGCATTATTATCAGGAAAATTACCTCCATTAGTTGTTGTAACCAATGTATTGTTTATATTTTGAGTTGTTTCTCCTAAATCTAGAAATGAAACAATATTTCTNGTTTCATTTGTAGTACCAGTTTTATTAGTTACCCAAACTTCTACTTTAGTTATATTGATTGCTGAATTTATAAATGGTAAATCTTGCAATGCTTGATCGTAATTATCTTTAAAATAGTGAGATAAAAAATAGTGTTTATTAGCTTCATATTGATCTGCATACAAATCAAACTCTGATGTCTGAGCACCTCCAGTAACTTCAATTTCAGATGTTGTACTTTTCTGCTGAGATAAAATACCAGTAATAGTAGTTTTACCAAATTGCATTTGAGTTTTAAATCCAAATAATGATTGACTTCCTGTAATTAATGTTCCATTTAATGGAAGGCTTACGTTACCAATCTCTAACTTTTTAATTATCTCATCCTCGTAACCAGTATATTCTAATTTCATCTGATTTTCAAAATCAAATGTGCTTTCAGTATTAAAATTTGTAGTTAACTTTAACTTATCTCCTATTTTTCCAATTACATTCATTTGTATTTTTTCTTGAAAATCAAACGTTGTAGTTCGTCTTTGTTCTTCAGGCAAAGAAGGGTTTTCTAATTTATTTACTTTTAATCCAAAAATCAACTCTGCTGAACCTTGAGGTCTAATATCAACTGCATTACCACCAAAAATCTTATCAAAAGCCTTTCCAGGAACAAACAGTTTTGGTAATCCTAATGAAAAGTTTGATGAGCNAGACTTTTCTTTAGATCGATTACTCCAATATTTTTTAATNGATTTATTAAAATTNTAAGATTGATANTCATTAAAGTTTAAAACTTGTGGTCTGCCAAAATCTAATTTTCCAATTCTATTTTGTANATAATATTGATTTGTTTCATTACTATATGTGATTCTATTATTAAAATTAGATGGTTTATTTAACAATATAGATCTATCACTAGTATAAGAAAAAGGGACTGAATTTGAATTTTGAGCAAAAATTTCTAAGCTACAGAATGTAATTAATACAATAATATAAAAAATANATTTTTTCAATTTCTGATAAAATATAACTACATCTGGCTTAACGCTGTCTTTACTAGGTCTTCAACACTATTAATATTAGGATTGTTTTTTAATATTTTTTCAATCTTTACTTCCGATCCTTTTTTAGCAAATCCCAATGCTTGTAAAGCNGATAACGCTTCAATTTTAATAGTATTGTCCATTTTATCAAAAATTANATCTGNAGTCGGAGTCCCTTTTGCCACTTTATCTTTTAAATCAACAATTATACGTTGTGCTGTTTTTGCTCCAATTCCTTTTACAGCTTGTACNGCAACAACATCTGCAGATTTAATATAGTNAATAATTTCATCGCTAGTNTATGTAGATAAAATTACTTGAGCAGTACTTGGTCCAACACCTGAAACAGATATTAGATGTCTAAAAATTAANCTTTCATCTTCAGTATAAAATCCAAATAAAGTGTGTGCNTCTTCTTTAATNGATAAATGAGTGAACAATCTACAGTCTTCACTATCAATTGCAGAAAAAGTTTGTAAGGAAATCTTGATCTGATATCCAATNCCATTTACGTCAACAACTACATATGTGGGTGTCTTTTCAATTAATTTTCCATGAATGTGAGTAATCATAATTTATNTTTTAAAANGGGAACTTAGTATTTTTGNNATAATNTAAAATTTTAAANNNATTAAAGACCCNCTTGAANAGAAAGTGGGNTTNAATATNTTCTAATATTAATAATTATTTAACAATTAATTTTCTAACTGTAATTAGATTCAATTTTTCATTCAAAAAGTTNCCAAAATAAATTCCTTTTTTTAAATCTCCNACATATATGCTTTCTTTTCCTGATGTCTTTANACTTAACTCTTTAACTTTATTTCCAAGAATATCTACAATTTCAACTTTATTATTAGAAGTGTGAAAATAATAATTAAAAGAAATTAAATTATTTGATGGATTTGGATAAAATTGACTAACCTCATTTAGGTTTAGTTCCGAAACGTTAGTTGTTGACAACAAATGTTTGTGATAACTAATAATTATACATGTACTATCTGCTGGATCAGTCTCTGGGTAAAAGCAATATTTTACAGTTGCAGGAAAAGAATCACAAAATGACTCATAATAACCTTTNAAATCAATATCATCTACNTCNCCAGGATCTAATGTATTATATGAACCTGACAAGTATACAAATTCTGGATAGCAATCTCCCCCCCAACAAAAACTAAGATCTGTGCCAGAAGTAGTNTCAATAATTATCTTTTTACATAAAATATTTAGTGTATTTGTTGTTTCATTTTTTACAGCTAAAGGAGCCTCGCTCATTACACAAGGGTCATTTGTCCAAATTGTAGTTGCTCCGCTTAGGCTAATACTTTGGGCATTTATTAAGTAGGAAAAAAAGAAAGTTAAAGTTATTAAAAGAAATGATTTTTTCATGATTGTAAGTGTTTATGCAAATATATGAAATTGTATTACTTGTCTACGGCTTTTTAAGTCTAAAAGTTTTATTTAAAATAATATATATTTACTATCTTTGTAAATACGATAAATTATATTTAATCCAAAAAATTATAACATGAACAGAATACTACTTTTTTTACTTTTNATATGCCATTCATCATCATATGCTCAAACNTTTGTTAGCACAACTCCAGAAAACAAAAATATAATTTTAGAAGAATTTACTGGAATAAGTTGNGGCTACTGTCCTGATGGGCATAAAATTGGGCAACAACTTCACGATAATAATCCTAACGATGTGTTTCTAATTAATATACATACAGGAAGTTATGCAANTCCACAAGGTCCAGGAACTGACTTTAACACCTCATTTGGTTCCGCAATAAGTAATCAAAGTGGAACATGTGGCTATCCTGCAGGAACAGTAAATAGAAGAGACTTTACAACTCAAGGCTGGAATCAAACAAGTCAAAGTGGATGCGTGGCATCAACTGCTATGAGTAGAGGAAACTGGACAGCAGCAGCTCAATCAATGCTTTCTGAACCATCTCCAGTCAATGTTGGGATTCAAGCAACAGTTGATCTTGGTAGCAATACATTAACTGTTGATGTTGAAGTTTATTTCACAGGCACACAAACAGTATCTTCAAATAAGTTAAATGTAGCAATTGTTCAAAATAACATTTTAGGCCCTCAATCTGGAGGNTCAAGCTATAACCCAACTGCCATTGATCCAGCAACTGGACTTTATACTCATAACCACATGCTAAGACATATGTTAACAGGTCAGTGGGGAGAATCTATCTCTAATATTTCTCAAGGAACATTATATTCAAATTCATACACTTGGAATATTCCAGATCAAATTTCTGGATATCCTCAATCTCCAAGAATTGACCCTACCCAGCTAGCTATTTTAGCATATGTTTCTGAAGGAAACGAAGAAATTTTAAGTGGAACTGAAGTCTATCCTACAATTTCATCATCAACAACAAATGATGCCTTTTTTGTCAGTAGTTCTGCAACTGATATTGAATGTGACCCCGTAACTAATTTAGAAGTTACTCTAAGAAATCATGGTAGCGTATCACTAACAAGTTGTGATATTGAATACGAGATAAATGGAGGAAATATACAAACATACAATTGGACAGGTAATCTATCAACTGGTGCTCAAGAATTGGTTTCAATTCCTAATGTATCAACTAATGCATCACTTACAAACACAGTTTCAGTATCTTTAGTAAATCCTAATGGATCAATGGATGATACTCAAAATAATAATGCTGGGACTTCTAATTTTGCCGGATTAAAACAAGCAGCTGTTGGTAGTGCTACAATTANNATTGTAACTGATAANTATGGANATGAAACAACATGGGAATTAAGAAAAAATGGNGCTNNANTNNNATCTGGNGGACCGTATGCCGCTAGCACTCCAAATNTTACTCATANTNANNNTGNANATTTAGANNCANATGAATGTTATTCTTTTATTATGAAAGACTCATATGGTGATGGATTNTTAGCNCCTGGNNNNTTTANTNTNAGAGANGCAAGTNNNAATCNAATNGCNTATGGTAATTCATTTNNTTNTGANGANAAAACAAANTTNACAACNAGCATNCCNTCNTCTATTAATGAAAATATNAATANANTATCTATATACCCNAANCCTGTTAAANATATNCTTTCAATAGAAGGAGAATTNACTTCAATTGAAATCTANANTCTATCTGGNAAACTATTGTTNAAAAGCACAGATAAAAANCATATAAATACTTNTTCTCTTTCTGAAGGCATGTATCTAATTAANATTCTAACAAGTAATAAAATAGTAACTAAAAAGTTTACGTTGATTAAATAAATATTTAAAATGAAAAAAATAATCATTAGTGCTTTAGCTCTTTTTATTAGTTTTAGCACTTATTCTCAAAGTAGAACACTTCCATCAATTAAGGTTGGAACATTAGACGGAAATTCAATAAATATTNAAGAAATTGAAAATGANGGNAATCCTATTGTTATAANTTTCTGGGCTACTTGGTGTAAACCATGTAAAAAAGAACTAAACAATATNTCTGAAATTTATGANGANTGGCAGGATGAAACAAATGTAAAATTGGTTGCTATTTCTATAGATGATAGTCGATCAATGTCAAAAGTTGGTCCTTATATTAATGCTTCTGATTGGGAATATGATATTTTTCTTGACCCTAATGGGGAGTTAAAAAGAGCTATGGGTGTNTCTACAGTTCCCCATACGTTTTTACTAAATGGAAAAAAAGAGATAGTCTGGCAACATAGAGGATATGTTGATGGAGATGAAGACAAATTNTTTAGCGAAATAAAAAAATTGTAGAAACATAGCATGAAACGTTATGTCTATATAATTGGGTTTTTTTTTAGTTTCTTTTGCTATTATACTCAATTATTTTCTCAAAATTCCCCAGGTTTAATTAGTGGTGATTTTGATCTAAATATGCAGACATATAGTGAAGATAAATCTATTGGTGCAGAAGCAGTAGATGAAATCTTACTAAATAATGCGTATTTAAATATTAATTATATTAAAGGAAATTTTTCTGCAGGAATTAGATATGAGAGCTATCTTAATGCTCTTTTAGAGTTTGATAATTCATATAACGGAAATGGTATTCCTTATAAATATTTAAATTATAAAATACAAGCACTAGAAATTACTGCTGGTAATTTTTATGATCAAATAGGACAAGGATTAATTTTTAGAACTTACGAAAACAAAAGACTAGGTGTAGATAATGCATTAGATGGATTTAGAATAAAATATAATATAAATAATAGTATACATTTAAAATCATTTATTGGAAAGAGTAGAACTTATTTTACNTATGCAGAAGGAATAATTAGAGGGGGTGATATAGAAATTAATATTAATAATCTCTTATCACTAAAAAGCAAGACAAAATTTATTTTAGGGCAAGGATTAGTAAGCAAATTTGAAGAAGATAATAATCCGATATTTAACTTACCTAAAAATGTAGCTGCTTATAGTTCTAGATTAAATATTATTCATGGAAATTTTCAATACTTCGGAGAATTTGCAACCAAACTAAACGATCCAATTGGATCTTTAACNTTAACTGAGAATAATTATGCTAAAGGAAATGCAATAGTAAATAATTTTACATATTCACAAAAAGGACTTGGAATTGTATTTGGGATGCATAGAATTGATAATTTAGAATTTCGTTCCCAACGTGCAAAAGAAAGACAGTATATTATTAATTATATTCCTACATTAACAAAACAACACACATATTCTTTACTAGCATTATATCCATGCGCAACACAATCTGACGGTGAATTTGGAGTGCAACTTGATATATTTTACAAAATTAAAAAAGGAACTTTTCTTGGTGGAAAATATGGAACAAAAATTAATTTCAATTTTTCAAATATTCAAGGCTTAGAACCAGGAAATATTAATGATTCTTTAGGTAATTACATAGAACAAATAAATTATTCCTTTAAAAATGATTACAATGACTTTTCTCCTAAATTCTACTATTCAGATGGAATATTATATTTTCGAGACTTTAATTTAGAGATTTATAAAAAATTATCATCAAAATTAAAAATGAATTTAATCATCTCAAAACAATCATATAACAAAGATGTTTTGGAGGGAAAAACACCTGGTACATACGGTATTATTGAATCAAATATTGGAGTAGTAGATTTTGAATACAAAATTAAAAAAGGGCACACTATAAAAGTTGAAGCTCAAAGTTTACTAGCTAAAAAGGGAGATGGATCCTGGAGCATGGGATTAATTGAATATACAATTTCTCCAAACTGGTTCTTTGCCGTTCAAGATATGTACAATTGGGGAAATCCAGATACAGAAAAGCAAATTCATTATTTCAATGTAGATTGCGGATATACTAAAGGTGCAAATCGCTTTGCAATCGGCTATGGTAAAAAAAGAGCAGGAATATTTTGTGTTGGAGGAATTTGTAAAGAAGTGCCATCATCAAACGGATTTAATTTATCAATAACTTCTAGCTTTTAAAATGAAAAAAATAATCTTATACTCAACAATATTTCTTCTCTTTTTTTCGTGTGAAACTATTGAGGGACCGTATTTAAANAATGAAAATATTAGTAATAATCAACCCTCCACTACTACAAAAAATGTTTTAATTGAGGATTTTACTGGCCATTTATGCCCAAATTGTCCAGACGCTGCTAAAGAATTAGAAGCTATTCAGAATGTATATGGAGATAAAATAATTGGAATGGCAATACATGTTACCAAAAGTTTTGCAAGACCATACTCAGTTTCACAAGCTCCAAAATTTCAATATGATTTTAGAACAGAATGGGGGACATATTGGGACAATTTGTTTGGATTATCATTAGTTGGTCTTCCAAGGGGAATGGTTAACAGAAATGGATATTCAAATGGGAATCACAAGCTAGGAAAAGACGAGTGGTTAAATATTGTTCAACAAGAATTAGAAAAAACAGCAAACATAAGAATTGAAATACTACCTGCTAATTTTTCAGAAAAGAATGGATTTATTGATATTAATACAAGTATATTAAATAATTTAACTGGAAACTATAATCTAATAGTTTGTCTAACAGAAAATGGTATTGTAAATTGGCAAAAAGATGGTAGCATAGAAAAAGAAGATTATATACACAATCATGTTTTAAGAACTGTTTTATATGAAGGTCAACTTACTAACAGTAGTTTATTAAATGCTTCAGAAGTTTATTCAAAAAGAATAAATTATGATTTAGATGATTTAGAAGAATATAATATAAATTACTCTTTAAATATAGCTCAACTAGGCAATGGAAACTCAGGAAATTGGAATCCAAACAATATATTTATTGTTGCTTATGTATATAATACAGCTACATATGAAATTATTCAAGTTGAAGAAAATCAATTAATTAATTAAACACACATTGATCATGAAAAAAAATATAATTTTATTACTAGTATTAATAATTTACTATAATTCATTTTCCCAAAGTAACAGCACACAAATAAATTCAGCTCAACAAATTAATGATTTTAAATCAATTATTGAAGCATATATCTCTCCTTTAGGAAATAGTTTAGGGGCAGGTCTAAATAATGGATGGTATAATACGGCTAAGCCTCATAAATTAGGTGGCTTTGATGTCACTTTAACAACAAATTTTGTGCTAATTAATAATGATGTAAAAACTTTTGTTATTGATGATGTTATTGAAGATGCAAATTCTTCTATTTTCCAAGGAGGTGAAGTGTCTACAGTTGTAGGAAATGAAAGTGGAAATGTTGCGGTTAATGGAGCTTCATATAAAATGTTAGATGGATTTAACATACCTGCAGTTCCACTCCCAATTTTACAAGCAGGTATAGGTTTATTTAAAAGTACTGAATTAACCTTTAGATATATTCCTGAGCTAAAAATCGGAAGTGCCGGTAAAGTTGGACTTTTAGGATTTGGGATAAAACACGATATTCTGCAATGGCTTCCTATAGTAGATAAAATGCCTATAGATATTTCTTTACAAGGAGGTTATACTAAACTTGGTTCTGAAATAGAGTTAATAGATCCAAACGGATATA
>PBQB01000003.1 GCA_002724895.1 Flavobacteriales bacterium | reverse complement strand
ATCCGATTTTTACAAATAGTCCTTTACCTGGTGTTTACCCTCCAAATAGTCCTTTACCTGGTATTTCATTATTTGGAATAGAGGATGGTCAGCAAAATGTTCAATATCAGCAAGACTTAACATTAATAATTCTAGAGGATACAACATTAGATATTGGTTTTTTATTACCAAATTCAGTAGTTACTGCTATGAATACAGCGGGTATTAGTACCGTTATGAATGTTGATGTAAATTATGTATATTTTGATATTGTAGGTTTACCTGCTAATTTATCATATTTATGTAATATTAATAATTGTGAATACCCCTCAGGAATTAATGGTTGTATTTCTATTTCTGGACTGCCTAATCAAAATGGTACGTATCCTATTGATATAAATATGATGATAAATATTGAAATTCCGCCAATTACCGTTCCTGTTATTGGCACCGTTCTTTATAATGGAGGTGGTCAGAACTTACCATCTTTTACTGCACAACAATATGATTTGTTCATTGATGCTCCTTCAAATACAATTACGAACTCAAAAAACAGGAATGTTATTTCCCCTAATCCAACTAATAATATTTCAACTCTATATTTAAATTTATTATCTGACTTAGAAGTGTTTAATATTTTAGGAGAAAAAATTAAGACCTATAATAATGTCAATAATAGTATAAATTTTAGAAAATCTGAGTTAGGGTCTGGTTTGTTTTTTATTAAAATATATTCAGAACAAGGTTTTATGATTAAAAATTTAATAATTAATTAAATATGAAAAAAATACTGAGCATTTTATTTGTACTTATTTCATTAAGTACGTATTCTCAAATTACAATAACTGATATAAATTCAATTGGTGATATTGTATATCAACGTAATGAAACACCTTCTTCTTTATTAAGTGTAGGATCAAGTGGCTTGAACCAAAATTGGGATTTTTCAATATTAAACTCTAATAATTCTACTAACACATTAGTGTTTTTAGATCCAATAGGAACGACATATGAACAGCAATATCCAAGTGCTAGTTTATGCCTTAATGATAATGGAACTTTAAGTTATTATAAACAAGAGTCAAATGGACTTTTTCTCCTTGGTCTAGGAGATACTGTTTTTAATTCTCCTGCACTTTTTTTTCCATTACCTTTAACATACGGTTTGACTTTATCTGATGGTCCTGTAGTTATAATTCAAGAATCAATCACTGGACCACTTTTAAGTAGTTACATACCAGATTCTTTAGTTTCTGTATTAACTAATGGAGTTGCAAATAAGGCAGAAGAAGCACTTATTAAAATAACAAACTCTACTGATTTTGTTGTTGATGCATCTGGATCTATGACAACCGGTCTTGGTAGTTTTGATGTTTTAAGATTAAAGTTAACTGCATACACAGATTCAGAATTAGATATTTTGTGTAAGGATACAGTAACTAATCAAACCACATGGATCACCAATGTGCCATTTACTTCTATCCCTGGCCTTACAAGTTTTTCAAATAATAGTATTGAATATAAGTATCAATGGGTAACAGATGATACTAGTGTATCCTTTTTAATTTGTGAAGCTGTTGTTGATGAGTTTGATAATATTATTGATGAAGTTTCTTATCAAATAGCGCCACCAGTATCTTCAACAGTTAATGTTGAAAAGAATCTTTTAAATGTTTTTCCAAACCCTACATCAAATGTATTAAATATTGATTTTATTAAAAAGAATAATTATTCTTTAAGTTTTGTAGATATTAATGGTAGAATTCTTATTTCGAAAAATGTTATCAACAATATCAGTTTAGATATATCTTCATTTAATAAAGGAATTTATTTTCTTTTAGTAAAAAGTGACGAAGATTTCGTTATTAAGAAAATTAAAATTGAATAATTACCATTTTAATTATTAACAATATTTTTAAAAAAAATATTTAATTTATGTTAATTTTTTGAATTTGAATTAAACGTTTGTATATATCTTTGTTATAAAAAATCTATTAAAATGATGTTTAAAAAAATCCCAGGAACTAAACTTAATCAAGCTGTTAATGTAGAAGATTTAATGAATTATCATGGTTTAGGAGATCATGAGAGAGATGTAATTATCAATGAAAATTTAGCCCCAGATACCTTATTACAAAGATTACACAATGTGTTTCCTCAACACTCATTGTTAAACAGGACCTCACATTCAATGTTTGCTGATGCAAAAAATAAATATTTTGGTTTAGCAGGCTTTAAACAAGTATGTAGTATACTAGAAAAAAATGGTATATTTTTAACTCACATGCAAGAGAGAGAATTCTTTCTTCAGGTTTATGCATTTTTAGCCACTAAACATATTTTAAGTACAATTGACTGGGATAATTATGAAGAAGATCAAGTTTTTCAATTAATTTTTCCTCAACCAGGAATGATTGATAAAAAGTTGGTAGATAAATATAAAAGTTTTGACAATGATAAGGATAGAATGAAATGGGTTGTTGAATATCGTGATCAAACTAATCCTCATGATGGTAAACAAATGTTAAACAGACCTTCTTTTTATGATGCCGATGGAGAGTTTGAAGCAGTTGATGGGGGACAGCATAAATATCCGCAAGTATTTTTATTATTTGATAAAACTACACAAAGCTGTTTTGCATATTGTACCTACTGTTTCAGACATGCTCAAGTAAGAGGGGATGATGATATGTTTGTACAAGATAATGTAGAACAAGTTCATACTTACTTAAGAAAACACAAGGAAGTAACTGATATTTTAATTACAGGTGGTGATGCTGGATACATGCCAGCTAAAAGATTAGCAGAATATTTAATTCCAGTTATCGAAGATCCTGAACTTTCTCATATAAGACAAATTAGAATTGCATCTAGAGGTTTAACTTACGAGCCAAACATTATTCTTGATAAGAAATATACAGAGGCACTAGCTCTTTTTAAAAAATTAATTGATAATGGTATTCAAGTTTTATGGATGGGCCATTTTTCTACACCAAAAGAAATTTTAAATATACATACCATTGCAGCAATAAGAAGATTAAGGGCAAATGGAATTATTGTGAAAAGTCAAAGTCCAATGATGAATCATATTAGCTTGTTTATGGACGAAAATGGTAAAGTTGATATTGATAGATCAGCTCAAAATTGGATAGATTTAGGCCATGTTCTTATGATGATGGGAATGAGTTTTCATTCAATATATTGTGCAAGGCCTACAGGAGAGCATGGGTATTTTACAGCACCACTCTCTGATATGAGTAAAATTTTTGGTAAAGTATATAGAAGTTTACCTTCTTTAGGAAGGCCCTCAAGATATATTACTATGACATCTTCAGCAGGAAAAACTTCTCTATTAGGAACTGTAACAGTAAATGGAAAAAAAGCTTTTGTTCTTAAGTTTAATGAAGCACGTAATATGAAGTGGATGGACAAAGTATATTTAGCAGAATATGATGAAAAAGAAAACACTATTATTAAACTAAAGCCTTTCGAAGGAGATCAACATTTTTATGAAGAAGAACTCGCTCAAATTGAAAACGCTTTAGAAAAAAATGCAATTAAACATCTAGAAAAGACTCCTACTTTAAAAGAATAATCTCCTTTTATGATTAATAAGATTGTAAAATCATTAAAAGATGCAGTCGCTAATATACATGATAATTCAACTATAATGATTGGTGGATTTGGAGAAGCTGGTAGCCCTGTAGAACTAATACATGCTTTAATTGATAAAGGTTCTAAAAATTTAACTATCATAAGTAATAATACAGGTAGCGGTCATGTAGGTTTAGCTGCATTAATAGAAAATAGACAGGTAAAAAAAATGATATGTTCATTTCCTAGAACTGCTAATTCTACTGTTTTTCCACAATTATATAACAAAAATGAAATTGAACTTGAATTAGTACCACAAGGAACTTTAGCAGAAAGAATTAGAGCTGGAGGAGCTGGAATTCCAGCTTTTTATACTAGAACTTCAATAAATACATTATTATCTAAAGGTAAAGAACATAAATTTTTTGATGATAATGAATATGTTTTAGAGTATGCTTTAAAAGCAGATTTTTCTCTAGTAAAATGTAATATTTCAGATCGTTATGGAAACTTAACTTATCATGCAACTGCAAGAAATTTTGGTCCAATAATGTGTACAGCAGCAAAAGAGACAATTGTCCAGTCTAAAAAGATTGTTGAAATTGGTGATATTAATCCTGAAAATGTGATAACACCAGGTATTTATGTTGATAAAGTAATTGAAATAGAAAATCCTGCTCACGAATCTGAACTTGTAGAATCTCAAATTAGATATTTATGTTAGAGCAAGTTGGATGGGATAGAATAGAAATGGCTAAAAAAGTTGCTTTAGATATTCCAGATAAATCTTATGTTAATTTAGGTATTGGAATTCCTGAGTTAGTTGCAGATTTTGTTCCCAAAGACAGAGAGGTGATATATCAAACAGAAAATGGATTGCTTGGTATGGGAAGGGTTGCAGATAAGAAAAATGAAGATCGAGAGTTAGTAAACGCAGGAAAGAAATGTGTTACAACTATTTCAGGAGCTAGTTTTTTTCATCATGCTGATAGTTTTGCTATGATTAGAGGGGGGCATATTGATATCTGTGTCCTTGGTGCTATGCAAGTTTCTTCAAATGGTGATTTAGCTAATTGGTCAACTGGATCTAATAGTATAGTTCCTGCTGTTGGTGGAGCAATGGATTTAGTTGCCGGAGTAAAAAAAATTTTTGTTATTACACAGCATAATACCAAAAAAGGGATACCTAAAATTTTAGATAAATGTACTTTTCCACTAACTGGCAAGAATGTTGTTGACAGAATTTATACAAATTTAGCTATTCTTGATGTGAATAAAGAAGGACTATTCGTAAAAGAATTGGCTGATAATATTAGTTTTGAGTATTTAAAAAGTAAAACAGAAGCAAATTTATTTCAATATTAAAATAGATATAGCATGTCAAATCAATCAATATATCAACGAGCAGTTAAAGTTATACCTGGAGGTGTAAGTAGAAATACAATTTTTAGATATCCTCATCCCTTTTATGTCGATAAAGCAAAGGGAAGTTTTATTACTGATATTGAAGGAGTTAAGCGTATAGATTTTGCTAATAATATGGCTTCTTTGATTCATGGTCATGCAAATGATAAAATAAATAATGCTGTTAATGAACAACTAAAAAAAGGAACAGCTTACACTATGGGTTCTGAGATTGAAGTCAAGTATGCTGAATTATTAAACTCAAGAAATCCATCCTTTGAGAAAATACGTTTTGTTAACTCAGGTACTGAAGCTGTTATGACAATGATTAAAGCATCTAGGGCTTATAATGGGAAGTTTAAGATTGCTAAAGCAGAAGGAACTTATCATGGAACATATGATTATGCAGAAATAAGTCAAACTTCAAATCCTACTAATTGGGGTAATTTAGACAATCCAAAATCGGTTCCTGTTGTAGAAGGGACACCCGAATCAGTATTAAATGATGTAGTTATTTTCCCATTTAATGATCTTTCAAGAACAATTAAAATTTTAGATCAAAATGCGGATGATATTTCTTGTGTTCTAATTGATTTGGTTCCTCACAGAGCAGGTTTGTTTCCAGCATATGATAAATATATAAGTGAGATTTATAAATGGACACGAAAAAATAATGCATTATTATTATTTGACGAAGTAGTAACTTTTAGNGCATATTTTTCTGGTGCNCAAGAAAAATATTCGGTTTCTCCAGATTTGACAGCACTNGGAAAGATNATTGGAGGAGGTTTCCCAATTGGAGCNATAGCTGGNAAATCTGAAATAATGGATGTTTTAAATCCCAGAAATAAAGTTTTAAAGCATCCGCATTCAGGCACATTTTCTGCAAATCCAATTTCTACAATTGCAGGATATACAGCCATGAGTATGTTTGACAAGAGTTCTGTAAAAAAAATAAATTCACTTGCTGATATTGCTAAGAAACAAATTAAAGAAGCTATAAATGTTGCAGATATACCAGCATGTGTCACAGGTTTAGGATCTATGTTTAGAATTCATTTACAAAATTCACCTCCTACAAATGCTAGAGAAACATATCAAGATAATAATACTAAAGAAATTATTAATGACCTACTTGATTATTTATTTTTAAATGAAAATATAATTATGATTAATACTTGTACCTGTATGTTATCAACTTCATTGACTCAAAAAGAAATAGATAGATTGTCGCAAGCTCTCTTAAACGGATTTAGGATAATAAAACCAAAAATAAATAAATTAATAAACTAATTAAAATGAAAAAAATCATACTAATACTTTTAATATCTCCATATATTTTATTTGCTCAAATTAATCTTAATTATAATCAAACACAAGATATAGAATTTGTTAAAAGCTTTAAGAACAATACTAAAGTTAACTCATATAAAACTAAAGACGGACTTACTATAAATATTGGAGATACCATAACAATAGGTAGGGCTTTAACAAAAAAAGAAAAACAAAAGTACAATGATACTTTTACACAAATAGTAGTAGGTAATGTAAAATCAGTTTTAAAAAATGAATTTCGTTATCTACCCTATAATTATAAAGGAGAAAAAGCTATTGTACAATCAATTTTTGTTAATCATGAAAAGTATACAGGTTATAATGTGTTGAAGAATAAAAAAGAAATGCCTTTATTTGTGAGTGTATTTATTAAGATTCCAAAGCAAGATGACTTTAATTCTATAAAAGGTATATCAAATTTATTATCTTTTTCAAGATTAACAATTCTAAATTTAGAATTAGCATTAACAACAGGGGAGTTGTTAAACCCAAATCAACCACTCACTAAAGAAGAAGCTATTAAGAAATTAAAAGAAAGTAAAGATTTAATGGAATTAGGATTATTAAGTAAGAAAGAATACAACAGGTTAAAAAAAGAACTTACACCACTTATTTTGAAATAATTTTTATGTATCCTTACCATAATAAAATTAAGCAACGTATTAAGAATAATGAATTGATAAAATATGAATTTGTAGATTCATATAAGAAAATTTCTCCTTGCCTATTATTACATTTTGATTCTGAACCAAAAATTAGACCAATAAGAGAATATAGATTTTCTGAGTATGATGATCTATTACGAATTTATCATAAAGTTTAGATTAAAACTTACTTTTTTTATCTTTGCTAAGTGAGTCCTGGAAAAATTAATTTTTTATATTTAATATTACTTAAAATGTTATTTTTTTGTAATGTTTCAAATTCTCAAATATGCTCAGTAGCCCCATATAATGAAAATTTTAATATAGGAATAGGTACTTTTTTAAATAATGGTTGGATTTTAGACTCAGGAGGTACTCAATCTTTAAATACAGGCCCTTCTGATGATATTTCAGGTGGAGGTAATTATATATATTATGAAGCATCAGGATCCCCTCAAGATACAGTTTTTTTAATTTCAGAGTGTTTTAATATTTCTTCTTTAACAAATCCTACTTTAAGATTTTATTATCACATGTATGGGGCAAATATAGGTACATTAAATATCTATATAAATAATAACTTAGAATGGTCATTGTCAGGTAATCAATTTAATAGTTGGAATTTATCACAGATTGATTTAATAAATTATTCTGGCATAGATATTGTAGTAACCTTTTCTGCAGTATATGGTGGAGGATGGGCAGGAGATATAGCTATAGATAATATAGAAATTTCGGAACCACTTCCTGGATGTACAGATTCATTGGCATGTAACTATGATGCATTTGCAATTGTTGATGATGGAAGTTGTTTATATCCTGCTATAGCTCCGTATTTTGAGGGTTTTGGAACTGGATCTTTACCTTTAGGCAATGGTTGTAATTGGTTTAAAAGTGAATTAATGGGAGATGGTTGGCAATTTAATGGGCTTCCTGAGTATGCAGCTTCATATAATGGTAGAGATACTGGTACTTATGCTTGGGTAGATTTTTCAAATTCTGACTCAGCAGTAATTTTAGAAATGGAGCCAGTGAATATGGTTAATTTAACAACACCTGCATTATTTTTTGATTATTTTAGTGATTTAGATACTTTTTTGACAATATGGCAAAATCCATCTTTAAATAAATTATTCATTGAGACATGGGATGGCCTTAACTGGAATTTACTTGGTAGTTTTCAACTTAATATTTCTGGGTGGAATACGTATTATAAGTACTTAACAAATACAGCTTACATTAATGATATTGTTAAAATTAGATTTAGAGCAGAAGAATCTCAATCTGGAGGAAGTAATTATTTAAATGATTTATTATTAGACAATGTTAGGATAGAAAATATTGTTTTTGGATGTACGGATTCATTAGCATGTAATTATGATGCTTTAGCAAATATTGAGGACAGTAGTTGTTGTTATAATACTTCATTTTCAACTATTAGTATTACGTCATGCGATTCATATTCAGTTAATAGTAGTATTTTTAATAATTCCGGAAATTATAATATTAATTATATAAACTCATGTGGATGTGATAGTGTTATTTCATTAGAATTAACAATTTTCTATTCTGATTCTGTATTTGTTACTGATTCAAGTTATACTTCATATATATGGGGTAGTCAAAATTTAACTCAGTCAGGATTATATGTTGATCTTTTAACAAATATTAATGGATGTGACAGTATTGTTTACTTGGATTTAACTATTTTTTATGATTCGATTTCTAATGTTGGGTTAAATAATATTCTTAACTATACCAAATCTGTTTCAGAAAGAATAGATATACTAGGTAGAAAAAACAATAGTTTTAAAAAATCACTTCAATTTATTATAAATAATAAAGGAAGAGTCAAAAAATATTTAATTATTGAATAAGAGAAACGCTTCTAGAAATAAAACTTGTAAGCTTTTCTCCTTTTAACATTCCTTGAGAAAGTAAGGCAAGATCTAAGACTTGTTTAATCAGATTTACTCTTTTCTTTTTTGTTTTCTCATTTAGAATGTTACCAATAAGTTCATGATTTGAATTAACAACTAAGTTATAAGATTCTGGCATTTGACCAAACATTTGCATTCCACCGCCTCCTGAAAGTTGTTGTTGCTCTTTCATTCTACGCATAAATTCACTTTGTGTAATAACAATTGGACTCTCATTACTTCCCATATTTTGTATTTGAACAGTAAATTTTTCTTTTTCAACTTCACCTTCAATCATTTCTTTGAGTTTCTTTTGTTCTTTTTCTGATAGTTTGGATATGTTTTCCTCATCTTTTTCAATCAGTTTATCTATGATATCTGCATCAACTCTTGAAAATTGAACTTCTGTATTTTTGCTTTCTAATTTACTAATAAGATGGCTAATTAAAGGGCCATCAAGTTCAAGCACTTCGTATCCTTTGTCTGTGGCAGTTTTTACAAAGCTATGCTGTTCTTTTTTATCATTAGTATATAAAATGATAGTTTTTTTATCTTTATTTTTTTGTTTTTCTTTTACTTCTTCAAAAAATTCATTAAATGTATAATATTTATTGTTTGTGTTTTTATAAAGGGCAAAATTGTTTGCTTTTTCAAAGAACTTTTCTTCAGTTAACATCCCGTATTCAATAAAAACCTTCACATCATCCCATTTTTTTTGAAAGTCTTCACGATCTTTTTTAAACATTTCAGATAATTTGTCAGCAACTTTTTTTGTTATATGTGAAGAGATCTTTTTAACATTTCCATCTGCCTGAAGGTATGATCTAGAAACATTTAATGGTATATCAGGAGAATCAATAACCCCATGTAATAAAGTCAAGAATTCTGGTACTATATTTTCAACATTATCAGTGATAAAAACTTGATTGCTGTATAAATTGATTTTGTTTTTTTGGACTTCTAAATTGTTTTTTAATTTAGGAAAATAAAGAATTCCTGTAAGGTTAAATGGGAAATCTACATTTAAATGAATATGAAAAAGAGGNTCAGAAAATTCCATTGGATAAAGCTCCCTGTAAAATTCTTTATATTNACTTTCTTTTAATGATGAAGGTGTTTTTGTCCATGCAGGATGTGTATTGTTAATTATATTGTCTGATACCTTATCAATTTGTGGTAATTTTCCATCTTTATCTTTTTTACCTTTAGGGTCATCTATTTTTTCTGTTTTTGTCCCAAATTTGATTTCTACAGGTAAAAATTTACAATATTTGTTTAATATCTCAGAAAGTCTAGATTCTTTTAAGAATTCAGTAGAATCATCAGCAATATGCAAAACAACATCAGTTCCTTTAGTTTTTTTCTTAGTTTCTTCCATTAAAAAACTTGGAGATCCATCACATGTCCATTTAACAGCTTTGCTATTAGGTTTTTGACTTTTAGTGATTATTTCAACTTCTTTGGCAACCATAAAAGCAGAGTAGAAACCTAAACCAAAATGACCAATAATTGAATTTTTGGCGTCTTTATCTTTATATTTATTTACAAATTCTTCAGCTCCGGAAAATGCAATTTGGTTAATATATTTATCAAGTTCCTTATCTGTCATTCCAACACCATTGTCTCTAATGGTGATTGATTTATTTTTTTCATCTAAAATTACTTCAACTCGGAGTTTATTGATGTCTGTTTTTAGTTCTCCTACTGTTTTAAGAGTTTTCATTTTTTGAGTTGCATCAACAGCATTGGATACAAGTTCTCTTAAAAATATTTCATGATCAGAATAAAGAAACTTTTTAATTATTGGGAAGATATTTTCTGTTTGTACGTTTATGTTACCTTGTTTAATCATTTTTTTTTTTTTTTTAAGAATGCAAAATTAAAAAAAAATATATTTGGACATTATTTTGTCATAATAAATAATAATTCTAACATAGAAAACTATTTTAATAAACTCTTAATAAGCAAAATTTAAATGAGAAAATGTATTATAATTTTATTTACAATTCTATTTTTGTATTCTTGTTCATCAAAAATTGATAAATATCACGAAAAAAAAGAAGTGCTAGAAATTAAAAAGGATACATTGAAAATCAATAAAATTAAAATAAAAACACACTAATTATGAGCATAAATAAATGGATTGGAATAGGTGCTGGATGGTTTTTGGGAGGTCCAATTGGAGCGATTATTGGTTATTATATTGGAAAAAACTTTTTTCAAGGTAAAAATGATAATGCACAAGCATATGAAGTGTCATTGCTAATTTTATCTTCTTTGGTTATTAAATCAGATGGTAAAATAATAAAGGAAGAATTAGAATATGTTAAAAATTTCTTTACAAATACTTTTGGTGTTAATAAAGCTAATCAATATTTTAAAATTTTTAACAATTTAAATAAACAATCATTATCATCTCAATTAAGACCTATTTGTAAACAACTAAATAAATATATTAACCATTCATCTCGATTGCAAATTATTCATTTTTTATTTGGTGTTTCTGCAAGTGATAATGAAATTCATATTTCTGAGAAAATATTAATTGAAAAAATAGCTACATATTTAAATATTAGTAAATATGATTTTGAATCTATTCAATCAATGTTTGTTGATAATAGATCTGATAATAGTTTAGAAAAATATTATAAGATATTAGGTGTAAATAATAGTGCTTCTATTGATGAAGTTAAAAAAGCATATAGAAAAATGGCAATGAAATACCATCCAGACAAATTACAAGGAGTAAGTAGTGATATAGTTAAGTTAGCAGAAGAAAAATTCCAACTTGTTCAAGATGCTTACGAAAACATAATGAAAAGTATAAAATAATTATTTGAATTAGATTTTTTAAGAACTATTCTTTATTTAGTAAATATTTTAAACACATTATAATTTATCTTTATTAATATTTTTGATAGCATAAAAAAACTAACGATAATAAAATTCTATTTCATATTTTTGCAAACAAAAACGTACGCAAACGAATTATTATCAAACAAAATGAATCAAATGAAAAATAAAAGTAAATACAATTGGAATATGGTTTTTTTCTTAACTATCATTCCTTTAATTGGAATTTTTGGCACTTCTATTTATGTTTATCATAATGGTATTGTATGGCAAGAACCTATTTTATTACTAATCTTTTGGTTTATTTCAGGAATGGGAATTACTATGGGTTATCATAGACTATTTGCCCATAAGTCTTTTAAAACAAATTCATTTGTTGAATGGATTTTAATGATATTAGGCTCACTCGCTTTTGAAAATACAATTTTGAAATGGGTTTCAGATCACAGAAAGCATCATAATTTATCAGACACAAAAGATGATCCGTATTCAATTATGGAGGGTTTTTGGCATGCACATATTGGTTGGATCATAAAAAACACACCTGAAGAGCAATCTAGAATCAAAGGTGTCAAAGATATAGAATCAAAATCTGCTATAAAATTTCAAAATAAGTATTATTTTCATATAGGAATCATAGTAGGTTTCATTTTGCCATTAATTTTAGGATTTATATATAATAGACCATTAGGAGCAGTTTTATGGGCAGGTTTTTTAAGAGTAACTTTAGTTCACCATGCAACTTTTTTTATTAATTCTCTTTGCCATTACGTTGGTAATAGGCCATATGATTACAAATCATCAGCACGTGATTCTTGGTTTGTTTCTTTATTTACTTTTGGAGAAGGGTATCACAATTTTCATCATACATTTCAGTGGGACTATAGAAATGGAGTTAAGTGGTTTGCTTTTGATCCAAGCAAGTGGATCATTAAATTACTTTCATTTGTTGGTATAACATATGATTTAAAAGAAACAAAAGAATATATGATTTGGAAAAATCATATTAATTCTATCAAAGATCAACTTAATGAAAGTTATAATAAATCTACTGAAAATTGTAAGGAGTTCTATCAAAATAAAATTGATTTATTACAAAAAAATATAGACAATATATTTAGTTCTTGGGGTGAAATGGAAAAAAAATATAATAACTTAAAAAATACTGACCCCATTAATTTTAAGAACATTATGAAGAAGTTAAAGTCTAATAGAAAAAAGTACATGAAAGAACTTAAAGAAATTAAGAGTGTTTTGAACTCTATCAAGTTTAATATTAACAAGAATTATTTAAATACTAATCTTGTGTAGATATTTAAGAGAAATTAAATATTTTATTATTTATTTCTGGATTGTTGTTTTATATGAATAATTAGATTTTTGATGTAAAAGTCTAATTATTCATATAAAACAACTAAAGAGTATGAAGAATACGAGAGAAGATTAAAGTAATGGGAAGATTGCATGCCTTATTTGCCAGTACAGGAAATCTAAATAATTTCAACACAATAGTTGTAGAATAAAAAAGACCCCAAATTAAGGGGTCTTTATCGTTGTAGCGGGGGCAGGACTCGAACCTGCGACCTTTGGGTTATGAGCCCAACGAGCTACCAACTGCTCCACCCCGCGATATTAATGCAAAGATAAAGGTTAAATTAAATTCTCCAATCATTCTAGTGAAATTATTTTATGTTTTGCAAAAAGTTTACTTTTGCAAAGTATGATTTCTGTAAACAATTTATCTCTTTATTTTGGTGGGCAGGATATTTTTAAAGAAGTTTCTTTTATGATTAATAAAGGAGATAAAATTGGTTTGATTGGTAAGAATGGAGCTGGAAAATCAACATTATTAAAATTATTATCTAAAGAACAATCACCCAGTAGTGGAAGCGTAAGCTTTTCAAATGATATTAAAATAGGTTATTTAAGACAAGATTTAGATTTTGAAGATGGGAAAACCGTTTTTGAAGAAGCTAAAACAGCATTTCATTTATTAATTGAAATTGAAGAAAAAATGAACCATGCTGGTAAACAAATGTCTGATCGTACTGACTACGAAAGTAAGGAATATTTAGATATTATTTCTAATTTTAATATTCTAGAAGAAAGATTTAGAATAAATGGAGGACATGATATGTCATCATTAATCAGCAGCGTACTTCTTGGCTTAGGTTTTAGAGAGGCAGATTATGAACGACAAACATCAGAGTTTAGTGGAGGTTGGAGAATGAGAATAGAATTAGCTAAGATTCTTTTGAAAAATCCAGATTTATTATTGTTAGATGAGCCTACAAATCATTTAGATATAGAATCTATTATATGGTTAGAAAAGTGGTTAAAAAATTATAATGGTGCTGTTTTACTAGTTT
>PBQB01000002.1 GCA_002724895.1 Flavobacteriales bacterium | reverse complement strand
AGCACCTAAAGAAGAAACAAAGGAAGAACCTAAAGAAGAAACAAAGGAAGAGCCTAAAGAAGAAACAAAGGAAGAACCTAAAGAAGAAGTAAAGGAAGAACCTAAAGAAGAAGTAAAGGAAGAGCCTAAAGAAGAAACAAAGGAAGAGCCTAAAGAAAAAGTAAAGGAAGAACCTAAAGAAGAAGTAAAGGAAGAGCCTAAAGAAAAAGTAAAGGAAGAACCTAAAGAAGAAGTAAAGGAAGAACCTAAAGAAGAAACAAAGGAAGAACCTAAAGAAGAAACAAAGGAAAAGCCTAAAGAAGAAACAAACAAAAAAGACAAATAGTTCATTTTTTTCCCTATGAATAATAATCCTTATTTTCTTGGGAAAGCATATAAGTTACATGGTTATAAAGGGAAAGTAAACATCTTTAATGAAACTGATATAATTTTAGATTTTCCAAACATAAAATACTTGTTCATTGATATAAATAGCGAACTTATCCCCTATTATGTAGAGACAATTTCTCTTAAAAAAAAATCTATCATTTTAGTGAAATTTGAAGATGTCAACTCAGAAAATGAAGCAAAAAAACTTTTACATTGTAAAATTTATATTGATAAATCTAATTTCAAAAAGAAAAGTCAAAGTTCAAAAAAGATACTAGGCTATACAGTTGAAGATAAAAATTATGGAATTCTAGGAAAAGTAATTGAAATTGACACTCAAACTCCTCAATCATTACTTTACATAAAAAATAATAATTATCCAATTTGTATCCCATTACATGAGCATTTTATAAAAAAAATCAATGATGAAGATCAAGTTATTACATCATTAATCCCAATAGAATTATTAGAAATTAATAAGAATTCTCAATAAATCTAATATTATTTTTTTCTAGCTCTAGTAAAACAGGCTCATAAATATCTTTTGAAGTTGGAATTAGGACTCCCCTATTATTTATTTTATTTTCTAAAATTAATTTTGTAGCAATAGCTACAGGCAACCCAACTGTCTTGGCCATTGCAGTTGATAAATTGTTATCTCCGTAAACACATAAAGACGAATCAATTCTATAACTTACATCATTAATTTCATAAATAAACTTATGAATCATTACAATCATATCTTTATCTTGTTTAGTCAATGACCAATTACTTTCCAAAATACTTTGTAGAACTCTTGCTGGACTTGATTTTTCTAACAAGATTTTTTTATTAGAAAACAAACCTAACCAATCTATTTTCTCAAATATCTCTGAACTTTGAGATAAAGAAAAATAATCACAAAACTTATTTTCAATAGATTTATTTTTGCTGTAAGGAAGAAATAAATTTAAAAATTCTTTATACGACATATTTTTTAAATTATTAATCTCATAAGTTTCATCTGTAATTCCTAATTGTACAAAAACATCCCAAGAACTACAAAATCCAACTTTTCTTAAAGTACCACGCAACATAGTTTTAATATCATTAATTCCATATAATTTTCTGTATGATAATGAATCTCTATTGGCATATCCTTCAAATTCTCCTAACTTTTGAATTTTAATTTTTTCAGTCCTTTTAAACAACTTATTGTATGGAATATATTTACACTTGCCATTATTCATATATTGTGCGATTCCTTGACCAGCTAAAACTACATTTTTAGGATTCCAAGTAAATTTATAATTCCAAGGATTATCATCTGAATCTGGATGAACTAATCCTCCACAGTATGATTTAAAAGAAGATATATAACCATTTTTACTTTTAATTTTATCAATAATTTTCATTGCTGACATATGATCTAAACCAGGATCTAAACCAATCTCATTTAATAGGATTACATTATTTCTTTTAGCATTTTCATGTAATGAAGAAATTTCTTTAGAAACATAAGATGCAGTTACCAAATGTCTTCTAATTTTAACACAATCATAAGCAACCATAGCATGAAGGTTAGCAGGTAACATTGATACAACTATATCATGATTAACTATCTCTGCCTTTCTTTGATGATCATTATATACATCAAAAGTTATTGGTCTTGCATTTTTATGTCCATTTGTAGATTTATTTACTAAATCAAAAGAAACATCTCCAACTGTTACAATCCAATTATTCTGGACAGAAAAATCTAATAAATATCTAATTAAGACATATGAAGACCTTCCTGAACCTAAAATTAAAATTTTTCTTTTTTTCATAAGTTAAAAAGCTAAAGTATTATTTATTTGAATATAAAACATAATAAATATTCATAAAAAACTAGTCATTACTATAAAGAGTTTTAAATATATATTTACATTTGCTTTTTTAAAAAAGTATATATGAGCAAAAAAAGTATTGATAATACTAAGGAAATTTTAGAAAATATTGGTATTAAAAATGCAAAAGTTTCTTTGAACTTATCTCCAAAAAAACTAGCAGATATTGCAATTAAAAAAGGTCAGGCCAAACTAACATCTACAGGCGCTATAAACGTTAATACTGGAGAATTTACTGGTCGATCACCCCTAGATAGATTTATTGTAAAAGATAAGATTACTGAAAATACAGTATGGTGGGGAGAAATTAATATTCCTTTTAATGAAAATCAATTTGACAAACTCTATAAAAAAATAGTAAATTATTTATCAAAAAAAGAAATATATGTTAGAGAAGCATATGCATGTGCTGATCCTAAATACAGAATCAATATTCGAGTAATAAATGAATATGCTTGGAGTAACATGTTTGCATATAATATGTTTTTAAGACCAAATAAAAATGAAACATTTACTGAAGATTGGACAATTATAAATGCGCCAGGATTTATGGCAAATGCTGAAGTTGATGGAACTCGTCAACATAACTTTGCGATTTTAAATTTTACAAAAAAAACAATTCTTATTGGTGGAACTGCTTATACAGGAGAAATTAAAAAAAGTATTTTTTCAGCATTAAATTTTATACTACCATACAAACATAATGTGTTAGCTATGCATTGCAGTGCAAACATTGGAAAAGATGGTGATACTGCTATCTTTTTTGGATTATCTGGAACTGGTAAAACAACACTATCTGCAGATAAAAATAGAAATTTAATAGGTGATGACGAACATGGATGGTACAAGAATACAGTTTTTAATTTTGAAGGAGGCTGTTATGCTAAATGTATTGATTTATCTAAAGAAAAAGAACCTGAAATATTTGACGCAATTAAAGAAGGAGCATTATTAGAAAACATTTCTTTCTTTAAAAATTCAAATACTCCTAATTATAGTGATGATAAAATCACTCAAAATACCAGAGTTAGTTATCCAATAGACCATATTAAAAATATCGCTACCCCTTCAATAGGCAAAAACCCAAAAAACATTTTCTTTCTTACAGCAGATGCTTTTGGAGTTTTACCTCCTGTTTCTAAGTTAAATAAGGGGCAAGCAATGTATCATTTTATTTCAGGATATACAGCTAAAGTAGCAGGTACTGAAGCTGGAGTAACCGAGCCACAAACAACATTTTCAGCGTGCTTTGGTGCACCTTTTATGCCTCTACATCCAACTAAATACGCCGAAATATTAGGTGAAAAAATTAATCAAAGTAATGCAAATGTCTGGCTTATAAACACAGGATGGTCTGGTGGATCATATGGAATAGGAAAAAGAATATCTCTCAAACACACTAGAGCAATGATAACATCTATCCTAAAGAATGAGTTAAATAATGTTGAATTTGAAAAACATAATATTTTTGGATTACATATGCCTAAATCATGTCCAAAAGTACCATCTAATATTTTAAATCCAAGAAATACATGGAAAAATAAAAAAGCATATGACATCAAAGCAAATAAATTGGCTAATTCTTTTATAGAAAATTTTAAACAATTTATAGATCAAGCTAATAAAGAAATTAAAGAGGCTGCTCCAAAACCAAATAGTTAAATTCAGTTATAGCTAAAAAATAATTTTAATAAAATTATGCAATTATTTTATACAAATAAAATACAAGAGGAAATATATCTAAATTTTATTGAAAGCAAACATATAATTAAGGTTTTAAGAAAACAAATTGGGGATACAATTAATTTAACTGATGGAACTGGATACCTATATAAAGCAAAAATTATCAGTTCTGATTTAGAGAAATGTAAACTAAAAATTATAAATAAGGAGAAAAAAGAAAAATCTCATAATTACTTTCTTCATGTTGCTATTTCACCACTAAAAAACTTAAACAGATTTGAATGGTTTTTAGAGAAATCTACTGAAATTGGAATTGATGAAATAACCCCATTAATATGTGAAAAAACTGAAAAAAAATCTATCAAAATAGATCGTTGCAATAAAATTATAATTTCAGCAATGAAACAATCATTAAGCTATCATCTTCCAAAAATAAATGACCCAATAGATTTTGATAAATTAGTACTACAAAATTTTAATGAAAATAAATACATAGCACATTGTAAAGAATTTGATAAAATAAATCTGTATAAAATTAAATGTAAAAAGTTATTGATATTAATTGGACCGGAAGGAGACTTTACCAAAAAAGAAATTAATTTAGCTTTAAAAAATAATTTTCAGTCAATTAGTTTATCAAATAATAGATTAAGAACAGAAACAGCAGGAATTATAACAACTCATACCGTAAAATTAAATAACTATAAATGAAAAAAATATTTGTAATACTGTTGTTATTTCCGATTCTATTATTAGGTCAAAAAAATTTTAAAATTGCAACATTAAAATATAATGGTGGTGGAGATTGGTATGCCAATCCTACATCTCTACCTAATCTTATAAAATTTTGCAACAAAAATATTAATACAAATATTTATAAAAATCCAGATATTGTTGAAGCTAGCAGTAATGAAATTTTCAACTACCCTTTTTTACATATGACTGGTCATGGAAATGTAATTTTTAATAATATTGAATCAGAAAATATTAGAAAATATTTAATTGCAGGAGGATTTATTCATATCGATGACAACTATGGAATGGATCCCTTCATTAGAATTGAACTTAAAAAAATTTTTCCTGAAATAGAACTTAAAGAATTATCAAAAGATCATCCAATTTTTCATGGAACATATAAATTTAAAAATGGTCTTCCCAAAATACACCAACATGATAATAAACGTGCTCAAGCATTTGGAATTATTCATAATGGAAGACTAGTTTGTCTATATACATATGAATGTGATTTAAGCGACGGTTGGGAAGATGAAGATGTACACAATAATAGTGAGGAAACTAGACAGAAAGCATTAAAAATGGGAGCTAATATAATAGAATATGTTTTTAAGAACTAAGTTCTTAATTCATTAATTGTGCCATCAAAGAACCAATATTAGCAGGAGATTCAGATACCTCAATACCACATTCTTTTAATATTTTCATTTTTGCTTCTGCAGTATCATCTTTTCCTCCAACTATTGCACCTGCATGACCCATTGTCCTCCCAGCTGGAGCAGTTTGACCAGCAATAAAACCAACCACAGGCTTAGTTCCATACTTTTTTATCCATTGAGCAGCATCAGCTTCTAATTGACCCCCAATCTCTCCTATCATTATGATTCCTAAAGTTTCAGGATCATTCATAAATAACTTTATTGCATCTTTAGTAGTAGTGCCAATAATAGGATCACCACCAATTCCAATTGCGGTAGATATACCCATTCCTGCTTTTACAACTTGGTCAGCTGCTTCATAAGTAAGAGTACCAGATTTAGATACTAATCCAATATTTCCTTTTTTAAACACAAAACCAGGCATAATTCCACATTTTGCCTCTCCAGGAGTAATAACTCCAGGACAATTAGGTCCAATTAAAATACAATCTTTGTCTTTTATATATTCTTTTACAATTACCATATCTTTTGTTGGAATTCCTTCTGTAATGCAAATAATTAACTTAATACCAGCATTAGCTGCTTCCATTATTGAATCAGCAGCAAAAGCAGGAGGCACAAAAATTATAGATGTATCAGCCTCAGTTTTTTCAATACAATCAGATACTGTATTAAAAACTGGTAAATTTAAATGTGTTAAGCCTCCTTTTCCTGGAGTTACTCCTCCTACAATATTTGTTCCATATTCAATCATTTGACTAGCATGAAAAGTACCTTCACTGCCTGTAAATCCTTGAACTAAAACTTTTGAATTTTTATTAACTAATACACTCATATTTTTTAAATTATTTGGTTTGCAAAATTAGAACATTATACAAATAAACAAAGTATTTTAAATACTTTTGCAAAATGAAAAATCTAAAAATAGATGATACTATTTGTGCATTAGCAACTGGTGGAGGTAAAAGTGCTATCGCAGTGATACGTATTTCAGGNCCAAATNCATTAAAAATCACAAATACTATCTTCAGTAAAGATCTTTCAAAATACAATACTCATAGTATAGTTTANGGNAATATTNTATTTAAAAATGAAATAATAGATGAAGTTTTAATTTCTAAATTTAATAACAATAAATCNTANACTGGAGAGCAAACCATAGAAATTTCATGTCATGGCTCAATATATATTCAAAAAANAATTTTAGAATTATTAATTGATTCAGGTTGTAGGCTAGCAAATCCTGGAGAATTTACTTTAAGAGCATTTAAAAATGGTAAGCTTGATTTATCTCAAGCTGAATCGGTAGCAGAACTTATTGCTGCTGAAAGTGAGGCAGAACAAAAAACTGCAATTAATCATCTAAAAGGTGGCTTTTCAAAAGAATTAAATATTTTAAGACAAAAATTAATAGATTTTGCTTCTTTAATTGAATTAGAGCTAGACTTCTCTGAAGAAGATGTAGAATTTGCAGATAGAAAAGAATTTAAAAAATTATTGTTTGATATAAAAGATAAAATAACACAATTAGTTAATTCATTTAAATTAGGTAATGTTATTAAAGAAGGTATACCTGTATCAATAATAGGTGAACCAAATGCAGGTAAATCTACATTATTAAATACTCTTTTAAATGAAGAAAAAGCAATAGTTTCAGAAATACCTGGAACTACAAGAGATGCCATTGAAGATAAACTAACTATTAATGGGTATAATTTTAAATTTATTGATACAGCAGGAATACGAAACACCAATGATAAAATAGAAAAACTAGGCATAAAAAAAACACTGGAAAAAGCATCAAAATCAGAAATTATTTTATTCATTTCTGAAGTAAATAAAAAAATAGTTATTCCTAAATCATTAAAAAAGGATAAAAGATTATTAATTGTAATAAACAAAATTGATCTTCAAAAGCCAACTAGTTATGCAAATATTAAAGACCCTATCTTTATTTCAGCAAAGAAATCAAAGGGAATAGATGAGTTAAAGAAAAGATTAATTAATTGTGTTGATACTAAAAAATTAAGTAATCAAAATACAATAATTACTAATTCTCGTCATTACAATGAACTAAAACTTTGCTTAAAAGAAGTTAGGGAGATAATTAACGCATTAGAAATCAACCTCAGTAGTGATTTGATTTCTGTAAACATTAAACAAGCATTATTTCATTTAGGCAGTATAACTGGAGAAATTACAACTGACACTCTATTAGGAAATATATTTTCCAAGTTTTGTATCGGAAAATAATTTTTTCATAATAAAATATTAGTTATTAATTAAAAAAAATGATTTTCTGATTAATGATTTTTTTTAAAAAGATGTACTACTTAGTGCTTTTTAATAAAGAAAGTTACTGAATTTATTTACTGTAATTTATTAAAGGCAACTAAAATATCTTTCTCCCCTGTCACATAATACAGTAATCGCATTATTTTTATTATTGTTTAAAAGCCAACGTTTTGACGCTAGTATATTCGCACCAGCTGATACACCAACAAACAAACCATTTTTAGCTAATTTTTTAGCAAAATCAGAAGCATCTTTGGTAGAAACTAATACAATCTCATCAACAAAATCTAAATCAACTAAAAACTTACTTCCGTCTCCTATTCCTTGAATACCATGTAATCCTGCTTCACCTCCACTCATTACAGGACTTTCTTCAGGTTCAACAGCAATAATTTTCATACTAGGCCATTTTTCTCGTAAAAATTTACCAGTCCCCATTATGGTGCCACCTGTTCCTGTACCTAAAATTAAAGCATCAGGAACTTGTTGATTGATATCAGTTAATTGATTATATATTTCTGGCCCTGTTTCATTATAATGTGCTTTTATGTTAAGTTCGTTATGAAACTGATTACAATTAAACCATCCTTTATCATCACACATATTATCTCTTAGTAAAATAGCACCATCAAAGTCACCAGCCTCCACTTCCAACAATTTTGCACCATAAAACTCAAATATTTTTTTTCTTTCTTCAGACATGTTGCATGGCATTATAATAACCATCTTATACCCTCTTTCTGCAGCTAACATTGCAAATGAAATTCCAGTGTTACCTGATGTAGCTTCACAAAGAGTATCTCCAGGTTTGATTAATCCTCTTTTTTCAGCATCATTTAGTATAAATGTTGCCATTCTATCTTTAACACTGCCTCCAGGGTTCATAAACTCAGCCTTACCCCATATTGTTTGGTTTTTGTTATAACTAAGTGGTAGTAAAGGTGTTTTTCCAACAAAATTTGATAATCTCATTTTTTATTTATTTCTTAAAACAAAATTAGATAAACTGTATTTATTTAAACATATTTAAACTAATTATTTTAATATAATAATTTTATTTATCAACTAAAATATAATTTACATCAACAGAATTAGATGATGGTAATTGAAATTGTATTGAAATTTTAAATTTTGTATTAACCTTAACTCCTCTATTTTTAACTTCTGGATATCTTAGTAGCTGAACTAGTCGTATTGCTTCTTCATCACATCCGTGTCCTAGACCATTAACAATTTTAATGTTATGAACAATTCCTTTCTCATTTACTTCATATTTAATTAATACTTTTCCTTCAATTCTTTTTTTTAATGCTGCTTGAGGGTAAACTAAATTTTCTTTAACAAACTCTATTAAGGCTATTCTTCCTCCTGGGTATTGAGCTTTATTTATAAATTTTTTAGTTTTCATTAAATTATAAATCTAAATANTCTTGAAAAGCNATTTGAAAAAATAATTCTGCATCTTTTTGAATATTTTTTNTACTTATACTATCATTAGCATGATGTTCAACAATCTTTTTATAAGACTCTGAAAAGGCATAGTATCCATCATTTTTTATTAAACCATATCCTTTGTGAAAGGCATATGGAACAAAAGATTCTTTTTCAACTAAACTAAAAAGATTATTACTCCAATTAAATTCTTCACAAGACATATTAAATTGTGCTAACAATGATGATGAAATATCAATATGAGATCCTAATTTATCACATTTGTATCCTTTGTAATTTTCGTGTACTGCACCTCCTATCCATAACATTGGAATTTTATACCTTTCTTTTTGAGCAATTCTTCTTTTAAGTGGAGATGCATGACTATGATCAGCTACAATTACTAAAAGAGTACTTTCATACCATTCTTCCTTTTTTATTTTTTCTATAAAGTCACCTAAACAACTATCTGTGTAAGCAACAGAATTTACATAAACATCTTCTTTACTATTAAATGATAATTTATGAGGATATGGAAAATCGTAAGGTGAATGTGAACTAAGAGTAAATAAAGTAGACATGAAAGGTTTTGACATTTTATTAATTTCATTTTTAAATTCAGAAAACATATACTCATCATGAATACCTAATCTACCAGAAGGGAGATGAGAATAATTATTTATATCTTTAATGATATCAAAACCTTGTTCAATTAAATAACTCTTAATATTCCCATATGAAAGTTGACCTCCAAAAATAAATGATGAATTATATTTAGAAAATGATTTATTTAATGAAGGTAAAAAACGTGCTTTATCTGCCCGATCAGTACTGACTACATAAGGAAATGTTGGTTCTGAAGAAAAAATCGAAGAAACTGCTTGATCTGAAGTCCAACCATTAGAATAAAAATTAGTGAATAAAATACCTTCCTTTTGCAAATTATTAAAATTTGGAGTAATTCCATCAAGACCACCTAAATCTGAAATGTTATCTGCAGACCAACTTTCTAAAATTATAAAAATAATATTTGGTTGAACATTATCTAAAACATATAAAGTAGAATCAACTTTTAACTTATTATATTTTAATTTAAAATTTTCTATTTCATTATTATTATACTTTGAGTATGGGTTTCCTTTTAAACTACTTCTACTTTTTAGTATACTATGCACTAAATTCCAATTTGGATTTACTGTAACATCATTCATTATTAAATGATTAGAAAAATACGCATCACTAATATTTATTGGAATAGGTTGTACCCCTCCTCGAATGAGAAAAACAAAAACCAATAAAGAAATAAAAAAAATCCCTACTGATTTAAAAATCATAGTTAATTTAAATAATTTATGATAAAAATATTCATGAACATATTTTTTATAAATAACTATAAAAAAAATAGAAATAATCAAACAAAGTAATGTTGTTAAATAGTTTTTATAAGTAGCTGTATTCAAAACTTCTAAAGGATTTACTAAATGGCTAATAGCCTTATAATTTAGCTTAACACCCCATTCAGAATATAGAGAAATTTCAGCACCAACTATAACTGATGTTATTATAACCAGTATACAATTTAATATAAAAATAGATTTATTTAATATTTTTTTAAAAATTGAAGATTTAACTAAATCTGAAATTAAATATAGAATTAAAGCAATAACTGAAATGTATGAAATAAATGATAAGTCTAATCTAAGTGAAAATTTGATTATTTTTAAAAAATCTAGTAATGAGAATTTAGAAAAATAATCAAAATAAAATATTATAAATACAAAACGAAAAATATTAAAATACAATAACCAAAAAATAAAAAATTTTGTAAAATAATTAAACCGTTTCATTAACAAATAAATCTTTAATATTATTAAATGAGTTAGCGATTTTTTCTTTCTGATTTGATTTATTAACCCAGCAAGCTATATTAATTCCTTCATTACTTTGAGGAGTTAAATGACCATTCCAATCAGTATACATTCTATACCAATATGTTTTTTTGAGAATATCCTTTCCATTTTCTTTATAAGTATGATAAGTTTTTTCACAAACATTATCTAAGATTTTTAATTTTTTTACACCTGTCTCTTCTTCCACCTCTCTTAAAGCACACTGCTTAGGAGTTTCTCCTTTCTCTATTTTACCTTTAGGCAAATCCCATTTATTATTTCTATATATCATAAGTAATTCATTATTAGCATTGTAAACTATTCCTCCAGCAGCTTTTACCAGTAAATATTTCGATTTAAAAAATTTCCAATTTTCACCTACAACTTTTAACTGATTATTAATATAAACTTTATATTTTTGCGACATGATTTACGATATTGATATTGCTAAACAAGTTTCCAAATCTTTACTGCAAATTAACGCAATTATTTTGCAACCTGAAAATCCATTTAAATGGGCCTCAGGCTGGAATTCTCCTATATACTGCGACAACAGAAAAATACTCTCCTATCCAAATATCAGAAATTATATAAGACAGAGCCTGTCTTCAATTGTAAAAAATCATTTCAAAAATGCAAATATAATTGCTGGAGTTGCTACTGCTGGCATTCCTCATGGAGTTTTAGTTGCTGAAGAATTAGGTCTCCCTTTCATATATGTTCGTTCAGAATCAAAAAAACACGGACGAAAAAATAAAATAGAAGGCCATTTCGAAAAAGGACAGTCTGTAATTGTTATTGAAGATTTAATTAGTAGTGGAAAAAGCTCTATAAATGCTGTTAAAGAACTGAAAAAATCAGGTTTAAATGTTAAAGGCGTCATGTCAATTTTTAATTATAATTTTTCAGAATCTGAAAAAAACTTTAAAAAAATTGAATGTGATTATATATCATTATGTGACTATATCTCTCTTTTACCAGAAGCTATTAAATCTCAGTATATTAAAGAATCTGAACTACCTCTTTTAAAAAAATGGAAAGAAAATCCATCTACTTGGAATCTCTAATAATTTGGCTATATTCAATTCTCCTCATATTAAAGCTTGCATAAGTGCTAATTATTTTTTTTGAAAAATATAGTAATTTAAATAATCTTAAAGATATTTTACCCTCACAATTAGTTGATTATAAATAAACAGAAAAAACATGCTCATTTAAAATTGAAAATTTTTCTGAAATACAATTCGAACTAAATGAAGCTATATCTCATAAAAAAATTTCGTTAATCAGTAAAGATTATGATTTAATCATAATTTTTAATTGCTTCATTCAAGAAGAAGCAGAAAAAGCAATCGTTTACTTAGAAATAGATGTTGATGTTATTTTTTTTACAAAAAAAAAGTAGAACAACCACTAAATAATTTACTTAAAACACTATCCAAAAAAATTAAAGATTTAAAATAAAAATTTAATATCATTCATAAAAAATGAATTTAATTTATTTTTAATCTTCACTATCACTTTGCCACCAATAGTTATTTCTTTTAAAATGCCAATTTCTATCTTATTTTTTATTAAAAATCTATGTTGTTGATTAAGTTTAAACAGCTCTTTGTTGTACTCTTTAGTAAAATTTTTACCTAATCTATATTCTTTTAATCTTTGTTCAATTTTATTAATCAACATATACTTTACATCTTTAACACTACTTATTTTTTGCTTATGTAAAAAAATTGAAGTAGCAGATAGATTATACTTTTGAAAAATACACTGATTAACATTAATTCCAATACCAACTATTGAGTGGGTTATAATAGAATTACTAACAATATTTTGTATGAGAGTTCCTGCAATCTTCGAATCATCCACTATAATATCATTAGGAAATTTAATTTTTGCGTTTAAATCAAATGATCTTAAAACATCAACTATCGATAAAG
>PBQB01000001.1 GCA_002724895.1 Flavobacteriales bacterium | reverse complement strand
ACTCCATTTGCATAATTAAATAAGCTAATGCTTTTGTTTAATTCTCTTGCTGATAAAATACTTTCTTGTTTTACACTTTCCCCCATACTATTATAAATGTTTACTGTGTAAGTTTGTGATTTATTAGACTTTAATCGAATATTTACTATATCAGACGTGGGGTTGGGAAAGATATCTAGATCAAATACTTCTTTATTCCATTCAGTAGATGTTCCTAGAAAACATGATGTAGTGGCTGTTGAATTCATATAAGGTTCTAAAGCAACGATACCGGGATAATCACATTCATACCTAAAACCTTTTGGAGAACTTGCATTGTACGGACCCCATATTATTGTGCTACCTGTAGAGTCAACCTCGTACATAACACCAGATCCCCCTTGTCCTCCTGACGCATTAACAAATATATTTCCATTAGACATTCTGTCTGATGCAGATTGACCAGGTGCAGAAAATGCGCATTCGTATCTTGTTGTATAGCTTGCAGGTCCAAAGGGCTGCCCTGTAGTTCTTAAATAATTATATCCTGTAGCAGGATCAATTGGGGTTTTTATTCCATCAACAGTAGATTGGCTATTACTAATTCCTTTGTTATTAAAAATCTGTAAATAACCACCGTTTGGCCTTCCATCATTTGGAATCCAACGTGCATCATGTACAGCACTTGGAATTACTTGTGTTCCTGGCATGTCATAATTTGATGGATTTCCCCATCTATATAATATATCTCCACCCATTCCAGAGTTTCCTCCACTATGACTTGCAGCTTCAGCTGTAGTAGTGCTATGATCTATTATATATATTTCACTTGCAAATCTTGAAGAAAAAACTATCTGGTCTAGATCTTCATTATAATCTACTCCGTTAACATGAAACCAATCCCCGCTTCCTCCTCCAGGTCCACCTCCACCAGCTATCATATTGATATCTATAAGTTGCGGGTTATCTGCAATAACTCCATAATTTGGTTTGCTTGGATCTGTATCTTGAATTAAATGATCCCAGATATGCCACTCCCAAACAATCTCTGCAGTTCCAGTAATAGGATCTCCTTGTATTTCAATAAAATGTGTAGGCCATTTGTTTGAATTAGTATTCCCTCCCATTGCCACAATCTCAGCTGCTGTCTTTACTTCCCAAGCAGTAATTAATACATTGTCTCCTATTAAAGTTAAATCATGATGACTAAGGTGTTCTGAGTCAGAATAAATAAAATCCCATACAATGTTGCCATTTGGATCTATCTCTTGCACTCTTCCTCCTTCAGCAGCACCTCCTAGTATATTGTTGTTGTATTTTGTTCCTCTTACCAAATTACCATTTTTTTTAAGTGCTACAGCGTAATTACATTCTGTAGATAAATTCCATGTATGGGCTATATTTTGATTCTCATCTATTAGATATGTAGTGGTCTCTCCTTGTTTATTATAAAGAGCAAATCCATTAAAAGATTGCGCATTTAAAAAGTAAGTCCAAGAAATGAAAAAAAATGTTATAATCAAATTATGCATTTATCTTTTTATTTAGAGAATAATTTATTTATGTAATGCTAGCTGTAAAGTTAAACGAATTTTTTGAATTAATTTAAATGAGAAATATATCACAAGCATCTTTATTATTCTTATTAAAAAGCTCTAAAATTGCTTGCTTTCCTATTTTATTTAACGAAATTGAAAAATCATTTACATACAGATCTATATGTTTGTATATAACATCTTCTGTCATTTCTTGAGCATGAGATTTGACATATTCAAAAGAGCTCATTTTATTATTTAAAGCGTAGTTAATACTGTTATGCAAAACTCTATTGACTTTTTCTTGAATTTGATTTGGTATGTTTCTTTTTATTGCAATTCCACCAAGGGGTATAGGCAAACTGGTTTCTTTTTTCCATAATTTACCTAAATCTGCAATCTTTTTTAATCCTTTTTCTTTGTAAGTAAATCTGTTTTCATGAATAATAACTCCTGCGTCTATGTTCTTAGATATTATAGCGTCTTCAATTTCTGAAAAGATATATGTTGTTTTATTTTGAAATTTAGGATAAAAAATAGAAAGTAGCATATTTGCAGTTGTGTATTTTCCTGGTATCCCAATTTTACTATTTTGATTAATGATTCTGTCATATGCTGAAACAAACAACGGTCCAGAGTTTAAACCAAATGCAGATCCACTATTAAGAATGATGTAATCTTGAAAACAAGACAAAAATGCATTATAGCTTAATTTTGTAATATCAAGTCGTTTATCTAAAGTCATGAGATTAAGTTTCTCGACATCTTCTATAACTATGTCAAATTCTAAACCCTCAACATCAATTTTATTGTGAACTAAAGCATCAAACATAAATGTATCATTGGGGCAACTTGAAAATCCTAAAGTTAATTTCATAAGCAATCGATAAATTTTCTGACTTGATAATTTAAATTTGATACAGCCATTGATATATTCCAATTATCCTTATTTCTTTTTTCTACTATATTTGAAATTGCTCTAATCTGAATACATGGAATGTTAAAATTCTCTGAGACCATCATAACAGCCCCTCCTTCCATTGATTCGATATCTGGATTTAGTCTTTTTTTAATCTTTTTAATAGATTCTGTATTGCCATGTATAGTGTTTACTGTTATTGATTTAGCGGTTTTAAAATGTGTTTGTTTTTTAGAAACAAAACAAGACTTAACATTAAATCCTATTTCCTGAAGGGTTAGAAAATTATTATCACTTTCAGCTCCCAAATCTGAAAATGTATCAGAAGTTACCTCTACAGTATCTCCAATTTCTAACGACTTATTAAATGAACCAGCAATGCCAATATTTACAATCAAATCGTATGACCTGAAAGCTAGTTCTTTAGTTAAAGAATATATTGTATTAGGAATTCCGATTCCAGTAACCAAAACATTGCAATCTTTAAATTTTTCAATCTCTACCTCTATATTAGTAGCGGCAACAATCAATATCTTCATAATTACAAATATATCAAAAAGAAAAGGTAGTATATTTGCATGCATAACTTAAAATAATTTGATATTGGAAAAAGAAAAATTTGCAAAGAGTATTCGAGATATGCTTTCTGAAATTGGAGAAAATCCTAATCGAGAAGGGTTATTAAAAACTCCGCAGAGAGTCGCTAAATCAATGGAATTCTTGACAAGTGGTTATGATTCACAACCTGACAATATACTAAAATCTGCAATTTTTACTGAAGATTATAGTCAAATGGTTCTGGTTAAAGATATAGAGCTATATTCATTGTGTGAACATCATATGTTGCCATTTTTTGGCAAAGCGCATATCGCTTACATTCCTAATAAACATATAGTGGGTCTTAGCAAAATACCTAGAATTGTTGATGCTTTCTCAAGAAGGCTTCAAGTTCAAGAAAGATTAACAGATCAAATACGAGACTGCATACAAGAAGGTTTAAATCCTAAAGGAGCGGCGGTTGTAATTGAAGCTCAACATCTTTGCATGCAAATGCGGGGTGTTCAAAAACAACATTCGTCAACTACAACTTCTGCATTTTCTGGAATCTTTATTGAGGATCATAAGACAAGGGCTGAATTTATGAATCTAATTAAATAATAAAAGTGAAAGCATTTGTTTTTCCAGGTCAAGGGTCGCAATTTTTAGGAATGGGTAAGGATTTGTATGAAAATTCTAGTGATGCTAAATTTATGTTTAATGAAGCTAATCGAATTCTTGGATTTTCTATAACTGATATTATGTTTGGAGAAGATGTAGAAGCATTGAAACAAACAAAAGTAACTCAACCAGCAATCTTCTTGCATTCAGTTATTCTTGCTAATATTTTAAAACACAGATTTAATCCATCAATGGTAGCAGGCCATTCTTTAGGAGAATTTTCTGCACTAACTGCAACTGGCTATATAAATTTTGAGGATGGATTATTTTTAGTTTCTCAAAGGGCTATTGCAATGCAAAAAGCATGTGAAGCTCAACCATCAACAATGGCTGCAATAATTGGAATGTCTAACCAAGAAGTTGAAAAAGTATGCAATTCAATAAATGAAATTGTTGTTCCTGCAAACTACAATGCTCCAGGTCAGCTTGTGATTTCAGGGTCAGAAATTGGAATTAATAAAGCTTGCGAAGAGCTTAAGAAATTAGGAGCACGAAGAGCGTTAATTCTTCCAGTAGGAGGAGCTTTTCACTCTCCACTGATGAGGCCAGCAAAAGAACATCTTGAAAAAGTTATTTTAGAAACTAAATTTTCTAAAGGCATATGTCCAATTTATCAGAATGTTAATGCAAAATCGACAGTTTCTCCTGAAAAAATAAAAGAAAATCTTATTAAACAATTAACTCATTCGGTTAAATGGACGCAGACCATGAATCAAATGATAAAAGATGGATTAAGTAATGTGGTCGAGGTAGGTCCAGGAAAAGTCTTACAAGGTTTATTTAAAAAAATTAACAGAAGTTTACCTGTTGAAAGTGCTTGTTTATAAAGTATTATTTAGTAGTGATTTGCTAGCAACCAATTCATGCCATAATCTTTCTGTTTGACAGCTTTCATATAAATTTGAATGCTTTAAATTATGACAATCGGTTCCTAAAAAATTTATATATCCTGAATCGATCAAATAACTAGATTTTTCTTGAACTTTTTTAGAGTAGTATCCAATTAATGAAAGTGAGTTAAGTTGAAAGAAAACGTTTTTTTCTTTGAGTTCTTTATATTCGTCTTTCTCAAAAAATGGATATCTTTCTGGATGAGCTAAAACAACCTTGTATTCATGCATTTGTAATTTATAAATAGTCTCAAACATTTTTCTTGGAGGTTCGAGAAAAGAAAATTCTATTAATATATAATTATCTCCAAAAGTAAGAAGCTCTTCTTTCCCAATTTTTTGTTCAAAATCATAATCAACATAATACTCTGCAGCTGCATTTAATTCAATGTCTATGGATTGATTTTTCAATTCATGTCGTAATTTTTCTAAACCAACTCGGATAATTTCAGGACTATTTCTATAAAAATCAGACATAATATGAGGAGTTGTTATTAACTTTTTATATCCCAGTTCCTTCATTTCTTTAATAATTTTGATACTAGTCTCTAAATCAGGAGAGCCATCATCAATAGCTGGAATTAGATGAGAATGAATGTCTGTTTGCAAACAAGAAAAATCAAGAGCAGAAAGTTTTTCTTTTTTTTTGGATTTAAAAATATTCAGATCAAAAAGCCAATCATACATAGCTCTCATTAACTATATTGTTTTTTATAATAATTCTTATAATCTCCTGATGTAACATTATCTAGCCAATTCTGATTACTCATGTACCAATCAATGGTTAACCCAAGTCCTTCCTGAAATTGCAAGGAAGGCTTCCATCCTAATTCTTTGTTTATTTTACTTGCATCTATTGCATATCTTTTGTCGTGCCCTGGCCTATCTTTTACATATGTAATAAGATTCTCGGAAGTCCCTTCTGCAACTCCAAGAGCAGCATTCATTTGCTTACAAAGCTCATGTATCAAATCTATGTTAGTCCATTCGTTAAAACCACCTATATTATACGTCTCAAAATTAGAGCCTTTGTGATAAATTAAATCAATTGCTTTTGCATGATCTTCCACGTAAAGCCAATCTCTAGTAAACAACCCATCCCCGTATACAGGTAGGTTTTTATTATTTCTTATGTTATTAATAAATAGAGGTAATAACTTCTCAGGAAACTGATTTGGACCATAATTATTAGAGCAATTAGATATAACAAAAGGCATGCCATAAGTATTTCCATAAGCTCTTACAAAATGATCAGAACTTGCCTTTGAGGAAGAATACGGGGATTTAGGATCATAAGGTGTTGTCTCTAAAAATAATCCCTCATTTCCTAAACTTCCATATACTTCATCAGTAGAAACATGGTAAAACAATTTAGATTCATAGCAATCTTTCCATGAATTCTTTGCAGCGTTTAGTAAATTTACTGTCCCAACAACATTGGTCATAATAAATTCCATTGGATTTGTTATTGAGCGATCAACATGAGATTCTGCGGCCAAGTGTATAACTCCATCAAAATTATACTTATCAAATAGACCAATTATATAATCTCTATCAACGATATCTCCTTTTTCAAAAACATAATTCTGTGAATCTTGTATATCAACTAAATTCTCAAGATTACCAGCGTATGTTAATTTATCTAAATTAACGATTAGATAATTTGGATATTTTTTTACAAAGAGACGGACAACATGAGATCCTATAAATCCTGCTCCACCAGTTATCAATAAAGTTTTCTCCATTTTATTGTTATATTTTTATAAACACAAATATAGGCAATTATTGTGCAGTAGATTTCGTTTATTAAAAGTTGAAAAATGTATTTTAGCAAAAACTTGATTTTTCTTAATGAAGAAGTTATTTTTAATATTTTTTAGCACATGTTTTATTAGTTTGTTTGCACAAGAAAATAAATTAAATGCATTTTTTGTTGAATATACATTTCAAGTGCCTCAATTAAACCTTAAAGAATCCTATGGGGTTAATTCTGCAGTCGGCATATCATACATTTTAGAAAAAAATAATAATATATTTTTCGGTGTTGAGCTAGATTATATGTTTGGAAGTAATATAAAAGACAGTACGGTTTTATCTATGATTAGTACAGAAAATGGATCTATAATTGCATCAGATGGAGGATTCGCGAATGTACTGTTATATCAAAGAGGCTTTAATTCTCATGCATTTGTAGGCTATGCATTTCATTTACAAGAAAACCAAAAAAGCGGAGTATATATATCAACAGGATTAGGTTATCTAGAACATAAAATTAGAATTGAAACAAGAAATGAAGATCTTCCTCAATTGAGCGATGAATACAAAAAAGGTTATGATAGATTTACAAACGGTTTAAGTTCAAAAACTGCAATTGATTATATATACATTTCAAAAAAAGGAAACTTTCAATTTCTTGTTGGATATGAAATTATATATGCTTTCACTAAAAATCGAAGAGATTATTTATTCAATGAGATGCAATACACGGACAAAGATTTAAGAAAGGATGTGTTGCTTGGTTTTCGAGCTGGAGTAATAATTCCAATTAATAGAAAAAACTCTGGAGAATTCCACTATTTCTAAATGCCTCTTCTCTACAATATAGGAATCCAAATTATGTATCTAATAATCTTGATTAGATCTTTTTTTAGTAAAAAAGAAAGGGAGTGGTTATTAGTAAGAAAAGGATGGGTTAAAAACTTAAAATCAGAAATAAAAAATCAAAATAATATTGTGTGGTTTCATTGTGCTTCTGCAGGGGAGTTTGAACAGGCAATTCCTTTAATTAAAGCGTATAGAGAAAAAAGTCCTCAGCACAAGATTCTATTAACCTTTTTCTCAATATCAGGATTTAAAATGATGGAAACAAAAAAAATAGATGTTGATTGGACATTTAATTTACCATTAGATACAGAGTCAAATGCCAAATTGTTTCTTGAAATTACAAAACCTATTAAGGTATTTTTTATAAAATATGAATTCTGGTTTAATTACATGAAAGAGATTAAAGAAAGAAATATACCGATTTATTTTGTATCATCATTATTTAGGCCAAATCAACTATTCTTTAAAAACAAATGGTGGGGTAATCAATTAAAAAATGTAGATCATTTTTTTGTTCAAAATCAACACTCAAGGGAACTGCTATTAAACCTTAATATAAATCGTGTAACAGTAAGTGGAGATACAAGATTTGATAGAGTTTATTTTAGGAAAAAAGAAGAAAGGGATTTAGATAAACCGATTTGGTTAAACAATTTTCTAAGAAAAAAGCAAACTATAATTGCAGGAAGTACATGGAAAAAAGATGAAGATATATTATTTGAGTTTATAAAGTCACACTCTAACTTTAACTTTATCATTGTTCCACATGATCCTGAAAGGTCTTTAAGTGTTTCTAAAAGATTTAACGCTATGCTATATTCTAATGAAAAAAGAAAAGAAGATCGATTAAGTTTCCAAAGAAATAATATGCTTGTCATTGATAGATTAGGACTTCTTTTTTCACTCTATAAATATGCAAGTATTGCGTATATCGGAGGGGGGTTTGATAAGGGGATTCATAACATTCTTGAGCCAGCTTGTTTTGGAAAGCCAATTATTTTTGGTCCTAATTATAAGAAATTCAAAGAAGCATATGATCTTATTGAATTAAAAGGAGCTGAGAGTATATTAGATTTTTCTCAATTAAGAGATAGTATTTATCGTTTTCAAAAATTTGAAAATAAACTAACTAAAGATTATATGTCTAATAAATGCGGTGCGACAGAAAAAATAATAAAAGAAATAGTTAATTAAAAGAAGGTAAATTAATATCGAAATATATATTCTCTAATCTACAAAAAAATATTAAACCTCTATCAGTGATAACTTTTATCTTATAAAAATAAAAAACGGGAGACGGCCTTACGACTATCTCCCGTTCTGTACCCGGGACGGGACTTGAACCCGTACGNACATAATGTNCATTGGATTTTAAGTCCAACGTGTCTACCAATTCCACCACCCGGGCNGNNATTGAGCGAGTGATGNGATTCGAACNCACGACCCTCACCTTGGCAAGGTGATGCTCTACCCCTGAGCTACACTCGCACTTGGGTTGGCAAATTTAAATAAATATTTCTTACAACAAAACTAATCTTTATTATCCTATAATCTTTTTTATTTCGTTCAACTTCATTAATGCTTCAATAGGTGTTAGATTATCTATTTCTAAATTATTTAATTCATCTCTAATTTCTTCTAAAATAGGATCTGATAATTGTACAAAACTTAACTGCATGTCATTATTTATTTTAGTAGAAATTTTGTGGGTGCTTTTTTTTCTATCTGACTCTAGTTGATTTAATATTTTTTTCGAATTTTTAATTATCCATTTGGGCATACCTGCCATTCTTGCAACATGAATACCAAAACTATGTTCACTTCCTCCTTCAATTAATTTTCTCATAAATATGATTTCATTATTATTTTCTTTCACTGAAACATTAAAGTTTTTTATTCTTAAAAATTGATTTGACATTTCATTTAACTCATGATAATGAGTTGCAAAAAGTGTTTTAGGCTTTGTAGGGTGTTCGTGTAAATATTCTGCAATTGACCATGCAATTGAAATGCCATCATATGTTGATGTTCCTCTTCCGATTTCATCTAATAAAATTAAACTCTTTTCCGAGATGTTATTTAGTATACTAGCTGTTTCATTCATTTCAACCATAAATGTTGATTCTCCCATTGAGATATTATCAGATGCTCCTACTCTTGTGAAAATTTTATCAACAATTCCTATTTCTGATTTTTTAGCAGGTACAAAACAACCAATTTGCGCCATTAATACGATTAATGCTGTTTGTCTTAAAATAGCAGACTTTCCTGACATATTTGGACCAGTAATCATTATAATTTGTTGACTTTCTCTATCTAAATATAAATCATTTGGAATATATTCGTCTTCTATTTCTAAATTTTGTTCAATCACAGGGTGTCTAGCTTGTAACGCAACAAGTTTATCATCTGTATTAATTGAAGGCTTGTAATATTTATTTTTTTTAGAAATTATTGAGAAACTGAGTAAACAATCTAATTCGGCAACCAATTGAGAATTGATTTGTATATGATCGATATATTTTGAAATATATTTAACTACATCAGCAAAAATTCTAAATTCTATACTAATAATCTTTTCTTCTGCTGAAAAGATTTTTACTTCATATTCCTTTAATTCTGAGGTTATATATCTTTCGGCATTTACAAGTGTCTGTTTTCTAATCCATTCACTTGGAACCTTGTCTTTATGTGTATTTCTAACTTCAAAATAATAACCAAAAACATTATTATATGAAATTTTAAGCGATGATATACCAGTTCTTTTTATTTCTTGCTCTAACATATCTTTTAAATGTTGTTTTCCAGAATTTTTAATTTCTCTTAAATTATCTAGTTCTGAATCAACACCATTTCGAATAACACCTCCCTTATTAATTAAAAAGGGTGGATTTATATTAATTTTACTTTCAATATAATCATACAATTGCTGGCAAATATTAATTCTTTCTCCAATAGAATTAAGTTCTTCAAGTTTAGATTTGATACAATTTTCTTTTATAAACTTTAAAGATTTTAAAGAATCTTTTAAAAGCTCACATTCTCTAGGATTAATTCTAGTAGTAACTGCCTTTGAAATAAGTCTTTCTAAATCTCCAATAACACTTATTTTTTCATGCAATTCATTACTTAAACTATTATTATTAAATAATTCTTCTACAATATTTTGTCTATAAACTATTTTTTTAACATTTCTTAAAGGAAGAGCAATCCATCTTCTGATCAACCTACTTCCCATCGGGGAACTTGTATTATCTAAAATATTTACTAATGTTGCTTTGTGTTCATTATTTAAAGAACTAAATAACTCAAGATTATTAATAGTAAATTGATCCATCCAAACATAATTTTGTTGATCAATTCTAGAAATTGAAGTGATATGATTTTTTTTATTATGATATGTTTCGTTTAGGTAATGTAAAATTGCTCCAGAAGCAATCATTCCAGCTTTTAACTTATCAATTCCAAAACCTTTTAATGATTTAGTTTTAAATTGTTGTTTTAATAAATCAATTGCATAATCTTCTGAATATACCCAATCATCAAGCGTAAATAAATGAATTGTTTCTTTGTAATTATTATTAACATGATTGCTTTTTGATTTCTGAAATATAATTTCAGATGGATTCAAACCTTGAATTAATTTTTTAATATAACCTTCATTTCCTTCAGCAAGTAGAAATTCTCCTGTTGAAATATCTAAAAAAGAAATTCCTAATTTTTGATTATTTGAATAATATAATGAAGCTAAAAAATTATTTCTCTTACTTTCTAGTACTAAATCATTAAATGCAACACCTGGAGTGACTAATTCTGTTACCCCTCTTTTAACAATGCCCTTAGTTTTTTTTGGATCCTCTAATTGATCACAAATAGCTACTCTTTTTCCCGCTCTTACTAATTTAGGTAAATACGTTTCTAAAGAATGATGTGGAAAACCAGATAGTTCAATTTTTGAAGATCCATTAGCTCTATTTGTTAAAACAATACCTAATATTTTAGAAGTGATTTTTGCATCTTCACCAAATGTTTCATAGAAGTCCCCAACTCTAAACAATAATATAGCATCAGGATGTTTACTCTTAATAACATTGTATTGTGTCATTAATGGAGTATCTTTCTTGTTATTCTTCTTAACTTTCAAAATTATTCTAATTTTACAACAAATATACAAGATGAAAAAATTAAAAAACAATGAATTAGGAAGAATAAGTATACAAGAGTTTAAAAATGCAGATAAAACTCCAATTACTGTTATACTTGATAATGTGAGAAGCGCATTAAATGTTGGCTCTATTTTCCGTTCATCAGATGCGTTTTTAATTAATAAAATAATTATATGTGGAATTACAGCGACCCCTCCCAATAAAGAGATAAGAAAAACAGCTTTGGGTTCTAGTGATTCTGTTAAATGGGAATATTGTGAAAAAACTATAGATGCTGTTCTTAAATTAAAAAAAAATCAAACCTATATTATAGCAGTTGAACAGACTAGAAACTCTAAATACTTAAATAATTTTAAAATTTTAAAAAATACAATTGCGATAGTTGTAGGTAATGAAGTTAATGGTGTTTCTGAAGAAGTTTTGTCTGAATGTGATGAAGTTATTGAAATTCCACAATTTGGAACAAAACACTCATTAAATGTTTCTGTAAGTACAGGTATTGTGATATGGGAACTCTGGAAAAAGTTAAAACGAAAATAAAAAACCAGTAGATATTGTTCTAAAGTTATCTTTATCAGAACTAGATGCATATGCATCTAAATATTTTGTATCCATATATCTAATTATAGAAGAAAATACTATTTTAATATTATTGTTAAGTTTTAAATTAATAGATGGTCCATAAACTATGGCTCCGGTTACAGGAAGTGATGTATTTAATTCTGGCATACTAGAGTACCCTTCTGAATACACATAACCATATCCATATATTGGATTTTTAGATTGCAAATTATATCGCATACTGTAAAATTTTGCAATTCCTATTCCTATACTGTAATAAAATTCTAAATCAAATTTAGATATCAAAATTTGATCTTGTGATTTAACTAAATTTAATAAATTTCTTGAAATCATAAAATCTATCTGCTCGAAATCAGTATTAAAAAACTCACCAGCTCCTTCGTACAGCTCATAAGGATCATGTCTGTTTCCTGAATATCTAATTCCTTTTAACTTCCCAAATATTACTTTAGATGAAAAGACATAATTTTCATTTATTTTTTTCTGAATAGATAATGAACGAGATGTAGATTGGAAATTTTCATCTGTTTTTGTATCAAAATAAGTCAATCCAGTTGAAACACTAATCTCCCATCCTTTTTTTTCAAAGAAAAATTTTTGCAAATTATTGTCTTGAGATTGAGAAAATGTAACACTATTATTACATAGTATTATAAATAAAAAGTTAAAATATTTAAGCATTGCTGTTATTTAAAATTATGAATTTCTAATCCTTCTATATCAACATTATCAATAATATATTGATTAGATTCAGATTGAATTATATTANTTCCATTTTGTTTGTCTAACAATTTATTTATCAAATTATAATTAATTTTGTAAGAAACCCCTAGAGAAAGATATGCAAATTGGTCACTAACATTAGTTTGTTCTGAAATAGTGGCATCCCATTTATCCGTGTAACCATTTCTAATTGTATAGTCCAAACATAAATCTAATTTTNNATCCATTGGATATTCAATACTAATACCATAAATATAAACAGTTTCTTTAAGTTGCTCCAAAAAGGGTTTCCTAACTGTACCTCTGGGGTTTGTTTTTTCATATCCATACGTAAAGATATAGTTGTCTTTAATAATATTTGTCTTAACAACATTTGAAATATTTATTCCAACACCTAGTTTAATCGAAACTAATAGTTTAGATTCTAAATTAGATTTACTATAATTAGAAATCAAATTATTTAAATTAAAATTTGCAATACAATCNAATTCTTTAAAAGATGTAATGAACTTTTCACCATAACCTNCAAAATTATNATATGGATCNNACGGAATATATGATGGATGATTTTTTACTCTTTTTAAACCTGCAAAATGCCCACTTAAAATTTCAACTCCGAAACTATAATATTCATTAATCCGCTTATTTAAAAGAAAGGAAAAAGCTGTTCTTAATTCACTAAATCTTAATCTGTCACTTGAACTATAAATCTCAGTAGATGGGTATATTGAGTACTGCCTGATATCACCATTAAATTGAGTTATTCCATAATTAAAACCTATCTTCCAATCTCTTAAAATTGGATGAATTTTTTCATAATCTGTCTTATTTTTTGAATTTATATTTACTTTATTTTCAAGGGCATTATAAATAGCCATTTCTTGTGACAATAAATCAATAGAAAAAAACGTTATAGCAAACAATAAAATATGTATTTTCATTTTAAGACACTTAACTACCACAAACTTAGATAAATTTTACTTAAATAAAATAAATTACTAACAATTAATATGTAAAAAGGATAGTAATTAGACTGTACTCGTTTTAATTATTTTCTAAATTTGCACAAATTCTAATTTATACGAAAAATGAAAAAATTAAATAAATTTTTTATACTAATAATTATTCTTGCTTTTCAAAGTTGTGGAATNACAAAAATGCAAACAAGTTATAAAACAGTAAAATATAAAGTATCTCCATCAGTACTTGAAACTCATGGCAAACAAGTTAAAGTTAAAATTGATGCAGAGTTTCCTCCAAAATATTTTGCAAAAAAAGCACTAATGACCATCACACCAGTTATAACATCAGAATTAGGACAAAAAGAACTCAATCCTATAAGATTACAAGGGGAAGANTTCACAGGAGGTAAAGAATCTTGGCAAAAAGGAGATAAAACAATCTTTTATGAAGCTGGTGGGAAGTTTAAATATGAAGATCAAATAGCGTATGATGAAAATTTAAACATATCTAAATTAGTACTTAAAGCAAGTATAGAGTCACAAAATAGTTTAATGAAAGAAGAAGGAAGAAAAATATATAATTTAGATCCAATTACAATCGCTGAAGGAATCATAACTACTTCTGAAAGAGTTCATGATAATGAAGAAGTAGCAAATAAAAATCATGGATATGAACACGTAACAATTTTAGAAGAAAAGGCAACAATTTACTTCTTAGTAAATCAGTCAAATATAAGAACAACTGAAAAAAGTGATTCNGACATAAAAAGCCTAAAAGAATTTATAAGTAATGGCTATAAAACCCACTCNATAGAAATCATNTCCTATGCCTCTCCNGAAGGGTCGATTAACACTAATGATAATGTTTCAAAAGACAGAATGAGAACTACAGTCAATTATACAAAGAGACTTCTGAAAAAATTAAAAGTTGATGGCGCGATGAATGACGATTTATACACAGAAACCTCAGTAGGTGAAGATTGGGATGGATTCGAATCAATTTTGAAAAAATCACAAATTAAAGACAAACGAAAAATAAATAATATAATTAAATCTGTTCAAGATGTTGAATTAAGAGANCAACAAATTAGAGATTTATCAGAAATATATGACGCAGTAAAAAATGATGTATTACCTCAGTTAAGAAAAGCTACAATTATCATTAGATCCTTTGAGCCTAAAAAAANTGATGAGGAGATAAAATTATTATCAACCAGTGAACCAGAAAAACTTACACTTAATGAACTACTTTTTTCTGCAACATTAACAAATAAGTTAGATGAAAAAAAGAATATTTACAACTCTGTAATTAACTTGCATAATGATTGGCGTGGTTACAATAATCTTGCATGTTTATATATTATTGAAAACAAACTTGAAGAAGCAAAAAAGCAATTAGATATTGCTACATCTCTAACAAATAACAAATTGCAAAGTGATATTTTAACCAACAAAGGAATAATTGAATCTAGAAAAGGGAACTTAAAAATAGCACAAAAATTATACAACCAAGCAAATACATCTGAATTAAATCAAGCTATTTTAGATATTAGAAAAGGAGAATATAATAAAGCTGCTAGATTTTACAAAAACAAAACAAATTTTAATGCGACACTTTCTAAAATTTTAAATGGAAATAATAACTCTCTATGCAATGAAAAAAATGCTGAATGCTATTATTTAAATGCTATTGCATTAAACAGAAAAGGAGACTTAAAANAATCAATTAATTATTTAAATCTAGCTATTGAAAGAGATTCTAAATATAGATTAGAAGCAAAAAATGATTTAGAATTTTTAAACATTAGAAGTAATGAAGATTTTATCAAACTTATAAAGTAGATTATTTTTTTTAATTAATGTAAAATTAATAGCTCCTGTAGGAGCTATTTTCTTATGTCAAAAACTACCAAACCTAACTTTATTATAATTGGAGCTATGAAAGCTGCAACCACCTCATTGCACTTTTATCTAAAACAGCATCCTAATATTTTCATGCCAGANGTCAAAGAACCAATGTTCTTTAATAGCCTAAAAAAAAATAATTATTTTATAAAGGGGAAACAAAACAAAAAGATAACTTCTTTTGAAAAATATTACGCACTTTTTAAAAATGCTAACGAAAAAGCAATAGGAGAAGCCTCACCTGGATATATATATAATAAATATTGTGCAGATTTAATTAAAAAAAATTTACCTGACGTCAAAATTATTGCTGTATTACGACAACCTATAGAACGTGCATATTCTAATTTTTTACACGTTAGAAGAGCCGGTAGAGAGCCAATAAATGATTTTTTAAATACATTAGATTTAGAAGAATCCAGAGTCGAGAATAACTGGAGTCCTGTATATCACTACATTAAACAGGGTTATTACCATAAACAACTTCTACAATATTATAATCTATTCGATCAAAAAGATATCAAAATTATTCTTTTTGAAGAACTAGTGAAAAATCCAAAAAAAATCATAAAAGAAATATATTACTTTTTAAATGTAGACCCTAACTTTAACACAAANACAAATAAAAAACTTAATGTTTCTGGCTCACCAAAAGGTGTTTTTGGATGGATAATAATGAAAATGAGATACTATAATTTACTCCAAAATATAAAACCATCAAAAATATTACCAGATTTTATAATTAATTTTATATCAAAATTAATTTATTCAAAACCAAAAAAATTAAAGAGAGAAGAAATAATTAGATTAACTAAAAAATACTATGTTGAGGATATTAATAAATTAGAAAAATTAATAAATAAAAAACTTGATCATTGGCTAAGCTAATTCTAAATAATGACATCCAATACTATATTTTTTTAAAATTAATTTTTTAATTGAGTCGTATGAATTTCTTTCTTCTACAAAATCAATTTGCTGTGTGTTAAGAATAATTGCAGGAAATAATTTTTGCTTTTTTAGATAATCTAAATATTTAGATTGAATGGATTCTAAATAATTATTTGATATTTGCTGTTCATACTTTCTACCCCTTTTTCTGATGTTATATTGAAGTGAACTAATATCTTTATATAAAAAAACCAATAAATCTGGCTTAATTAAAGAAGGGGCCATTATTTTATAAAGCTTATTAAACAGTTTTATTTCAAATTTACTCAAATTATTTTGCGCAAATAATTGAGATTTTTTAAAAAAATAATCAGAAATAAAACCTTTTTGAAAAATATCTTGATATTGTATTTTTTTTAACTGATTGTATCGCTCAGCTAAAAAAGACAATTCCAAAGCTAAAGCATTTGAATTACTTAAAGAGTAAAAATCTTCCAAAAAAGGATTATTTGAAAAGTTTTCTAAAATCAAACGAAAATTTAAATCATTTGCAAGCATAGTTGCTAAAGTAGTTTTTCCAGCACCTATATTNCCCTCAATAGTTATGAATTTATTAGNTGTATTCTGCAACATAACTTTGATCTTTGCATTTAACTAATAATGAAGAAACTTTCATATCAAATTTTGGATGGATATAGTCAGAAGCTATATCACACAATGGAATCAACACAAATTTCCTTTCATGTAAATGTTTATGAGGTACACATAAATTANATTTATTTATTAAATCATTATTATAAAATAAAATATCAATATCTATAATTCTATCACCCCACTTTTTCAATCTTTTTCTACCAAAAATATTTTCAATTTCAAGCACTTTTTTTAATACCATACCAGAACTATAATGTGTAATGATTTTAATAACTTGATTTAAATAATTACTTTGATTATTTACACCCCAAGGTGCAGTTTCATAAATTTTTGATTTATTAATTACCTTTCCAACTCTAGAATTTATTTCAATAATTGAATTAATAATCATTGATTTTCTATCTCCTAAATTACTTCCTAATTGTAAAAAAACTTCGTTCATAAAATTTAAAATTGCTAGTTCAAATATAACAAAGAATTAAAAAAAATATTGGGGATAAATTCTTAATTTTACAAAAAATATATGNCTTTATGAAATCATTTATCAAAAATATTTTATCAACAACATTAGCTCTTATTATATCATTAGCACTAATATTTTCTGTATTTATATTTGTTATTTCTTCGGGCTTATCAAAAAATGAAAAAAACATATCAGTTTCAGAAAATTCAATTTTATTTTTTAATCTCTCTAAAGCAAATATAGTAGAAAGAAAATCAACAAATCCTTTAGAAATTCTAAATAACTCTGGTAAAATTGTAAAAACTATTGAGCTTAAACAAATTTTAGATAATATAGAAAAAGCTAAAAAAGATAATTCAATTAAAGGGATATACATTAATGTATCAGCTATTAATGCAGGTATTTCTCAAATAGAAGAGATAAGGAATAAACTGATAAACTTTAAAATAAGCGGCAAGAAAGTGATTGCATATTCAGAAACATATAGTCAAAATGCATATTATTTAGTCTCAGTAGCTGATAAGATTTACTTAAATCCTGAAGGCATAATTGAACTTAAAGGACTCTCTGCAACAACGTTGTTTTACAAAGGATTATTAGAAAAAATTAGCGTAGATGTTCAAATAGTTAGACACGGTAATTTTAAAAGCGCTGTAGAACCATTTACTTTGAAACAAATGAGTAATGAAAACAGAATGCAACTTAGTNCCATGTTAAATTCTCTATCAAAAAATATGTTTAATAATATTGCCCTAGAGAGAAATATTTCTTTAGATCAAATTAATAAAAATGCCAATAAATTAGAATTAAATTCAGCAAAAAAGTGTTTAAACTTATCATATGTTGATGCAATAATTTATGAAGATCAGGTGTATGACACATTAAAAACTATTTCAGAAAACCAAAAATTAAATCTTATTGACATTAACCAATACAGCAATATCAATAAAAATATAAATAAAAATACAAGCAGAAATAAAATTGCAATTATATATGCAAATGGAACAATTCAAAATGGAGAAGGTGATGAAAATAAAATAGGCTCTACAACAACAGTAAANGCAATTAAAAAAGCAGCCAATGATAAAAATACAAAAGCAATAGTTTTACGAATAAATTCAGGTGGAGGGAGCGCACTTGCTTCTGATGTAATTTGGAGAGAATTAAAATTAATAAAAAATATAAAACCTATTGTTGTTTCTATGGGAGACTATGCTGCTAGCGGTGGATATTATATTGCATGTGTAGCTGATAAAATTGTAGCAAATCCTAATACAATAACAGGATCTATTGGAGTATTTGGGATGATTCCAAATATGCAAGATTTTTATAAAAATAANTTAGGTGTCACAATAGATACCGTTAACACTCATAAATATGCTGATATTGGCATAAATAGACCATTATCTTCTTATGAAAGAAAAAAAATAAAAGAAAATATTAAAAATGTATATAATACATTTGTAAATAAAGTTGCATCAGGAAGACAAAAATCTGTTGAGTATATTAATGAAGTTGCACAAGGTAAAATATGGTCTGGGCTTCACGCTAAAAATATAGGTCTTATTGATACTATTGGGGGAATAGAAAACGCTATTGAGATTGCCGCTAACTTAGCCAATATTAAAGACTTTAGAGTTATTTCACTTCCTATTAAAAAAGACCCTTTAACACAACTTGCTCTTGAAATTAGTAATGACACTCATTTTAAAAAAATAGTTTTAAATAAAATCGGATTTCAAAGTAATTTAACTAATCCCATTGAAGATTTAATTTTTAATGATGATATGATTCAAACAAGGATTCCCTTTATAATTAAACTAAAATAAAGCTGGATTCTTATAAGATTNATTAAATAAAAACTTAATGATAAATCCAGAATGTGATCTAACATTAAATACCCTATCATCATCTAAAATTAGGTATTGACCTTTGATACCTTTTAAAACACCTTCAATAATAGGAGTTTTTTCTAATTTTAAACTTTTAATTCTTTTTGGATATTCAAAAACAGGATAATCTAATTCATAAACCTTGTCTTCATTAAGAATATATTTTTTTAATTCATCTGGGATAAAAGCACATAAATTTCTTTTAATTTGAATTAGATCCTTTTTCTCTGGAATGCCTGATAACATTTTTCTCCAATTTGTTATGTCATTAACATATTTTTTTAGGATAACCTCAATATCTCCTGATAACCTTCTATTTGGAACTTCAGCTAAATAAATCGCCTGACTAGCACCTTGATCTATCCATCTTTTCACACCTTCAGATTTTCTAGTAATTCCAACTTTAACACCACTTGAATTTGCCAAATAAACATAATGAGGTGCCAATTGGAATTTTTTTTCCCATTCTAAATCTCGTTCCTCTATGCCTAAATGAGCAGTACATAATTCCGGTTTAAAAATACTTTGAGAAGCTAAAGGTGATTTCCAATAGCAATTATAACAAAAATTAGACCTGTAAAATTTTTTCATTTTCNTGCCACAAGAACAAATAACACTTCCATCCCATTCAATTTTTATATTTTTGTTTATATAATCATTGATAATGTGTGTNTCTTTTTCTAGTTCAAGTGAATAACTAATNGGATTACTAAGATTAGTTGTCATTTTTTTTAGAACATAAGCCATAATAAATTTATTATCAAAGTTTAAAGATATTAAAATGATTCATGATAAGATCAAAAATATTATACTTTCTTATTATATAGATAATCGTATTAAAAATATTAATAAGGTACAGCAAAACCCTTTCTACTACCAAAAAAAAGTGTTAAAAAAACTATTAAGTAAAAGTTTAAATACTGAATTTGGTATTGAACACAAATTTGATGAAATTAATGATTATGATTCATTCAAAAAAAATATTCCTTTAAGAACATATGAGGAATTTTTCAAGTATATAAAGAAATGTAAATCAGGAACTAAAAATATTTTATGGCCAGGAAAAACAAAATGGTTTGCAAAATCTTCTGGAACCACAAATTCAAACAGTAAATATATTCCTGTAACGCAAGATTCTCTAAATAAATGTCATTATAAAGTTGGAAAAGATATGCTTAGTTTATACTCTCATAATTATCCCAACAAAAAAAAATTATATAGTGGATATGGACTAATGTTAGGAGGGTCATTGTCTAAAGGAAATCAATCATATTTAGAAGGGGACCTTTCTGCAATATTGTTAAAAAATTTCCCTTTTTGGGTAAAATATCACAGATTGCCAGACTATAGTACATCTATAATGCATAATTGGAAAGAAAAAATAGAAAGAATTTCTAACCAAGTAATTGATAAAAATATTACAAATTTAACAGGAGTCCCTTCATGGATGTTAATTTTATTGCAAACAATATTGAAAAAAAGCGGTAAAAAAAATATTTTAGAAGTTTGGCCAAATTTAGAACTTTANATGCACGGTGGAGTAAATTTTGAACCATATAAAGAAGCTTTTAATCAACTTATTCCTTCAAAAGCAATGAATTATTTAGAAGGATACAATGCTTCAGAAGGATTTTTTGCAATACAAGATCAATTTGATAGTAAAGAATTATTACTTATGTTGGATTGTGGGATTTTCTATGAATTTATATCTTTATCTAATTATAATAATGGGAAAAAAGATGCAATTTGTTTGAAAGATGTTAAGCTAAATGTTGACTATGTTATAATAATCTCAACAAATGCTGGTCTTTGGAGATACATAATTGGTGATGTGATTAAATTTAAATCTATAAAACCATTTAAAATTGTTATTACAGGTAGAACAAAAAGTTATATCAATACATTTGGTGAAGAAATCATAGTTGACAATACAGATAAAGCAATTGTTTATGCCTGTAAACAAAATTCATGTAGAATAAAAGACTATACTGTAGCTCCAATATATTTATCAGAAAAATCAGGGGCGCATCAATGGTTAATTGAATTTGAAATCTATCCAAAATGTTTAAATTCTTTTAAAAAAGATCTAGATAAAAAATTAAAAGATTTAAATTCCGACTACAAGGCTAAAAGAGAAAATGATTTAATTTTAAAAGAAATAGAAATCACATGTATTGAAAATGAGTTTTATATTTGGATGAAAAAAAACAATAGATTGGGAGGACAATCTAAAATACCTAGACTATCAAATGATAGAAAAATCGTTAATGAAATTTTAAAAACATGAAGTTTTCAACATCTTCAATATCAAACATACAAGTACATCTACTAATAAAATAAGTTTTTTTATTTTTATAAAAAAAAAAAAAAAAAATGCACGTAGCTATAGCAGGCAATATTGGGTCAGGAAAAACTACTTTAACCACAAAACTATCAAAACACTATAATTGGGAAGCTCATTACGAAGAAGTAAAAAACAATCCGTATTTAAATGACTTTTACAAAGACATGCAAAGATGGTCTTTTAATTTACAAGTATATTTTCTTAACAGTAGATTTAGACAAATCATAAATATTAGAAATAGTGGAAAAAACTATATACAAGATCGAACAATTTACGAAGACGCTTTTATTTTTGCTCCAAATCTTCACGCAATGGGTTTAATGTCATCTAGAGACTATGAAAATTATATTGAAATATTTAATTTAATGGATGGATTTATTAAAAGTCCTGATTTGCTTATATACTTAAGAGCTTCTGTTCCAATTCTGGTTGAACAAATACAAAAAAGAGGAAGAGACTATGAAAATAGTATAAGGCTAGATTATTTAACTAGACTTAATGAAAGATATGAAGCTTGGATTGAGCAATATAATAAGGGTAATGTTTTAATAATTGACATTGATGATATCAATTTTGCTGAAAACGAACAAGATCTAAATGATATAATTAAAAAAACTAACGTGGAAATAAATAAAATTCCATAGATTAAAAATCTTATTTAACAGCATCATATTTAAATTTTTCCTTTAATAAGCATACTTACCAAATTATCTTGATCAGATTCATATGGATTTTCAAATTCTAAAACTCCATACATTTCTGTTCCCATCCCTTCCTTTTTGTCAATATTATATGTAAAAGTTGCTTCTAATTCAAACTTCCCTATTGAAACAAAACCACTGATTTCAATAGGGTATTCATCATTTTCTGATATTTGATGAGTATTCAATTCAGAATTAAAAGTCAAATTTCTTTGCTCAGAAACCATATTACATAGATTTGAACCGATAATACTAGAGTTACATCCAACTCTTGAAGCATCAACTTTTAATATAGCATCTTCTTCTTCAGAGTGAAAGGCAAAATCTGTAGCCGTAGCATAAAATAGTGTTCCTATAACATTTTCTTTTACAATATTGTTGTCTTCTTGTGTTTGTTGTGACCCTTCTAAATTAGATGAAATTGATGGTGCTATAACCAGTGCTACAACAGACATTAATTTTAATAAAATATTTAAAGATGGTCCTGAAGTATCTTTAAATGGATCTCCTACAGTATCTCCTACTACAGATGCTTTATGTGCCTCTGTTCCTTTTTTTCCTTGTTCTTCAATCATCTTTTTTGCATTGTCCCAAGCTCCACCAGCATTTGATTGAAAAATTGCCATTAAAACTCCTGAAGTTGTTACACCTGCAAGTAATCCTCCAAGCATCTCTGGGCCTCCAATTCCAAACCACTTTTCTCCAAAACCAACTAGAACAGGAACAAGTATTGCAAGTAAACCTGGAAGAATCATTTCTCTAATTGATGCTTTTGTGGAAATTTCTACACATTTATCATATTCAGCAACACCATCAGCAGCATCAAAAATTTTTCTATCTTTTTCTGTTGCTTTAGTCATATCAGAGTCATACTTTCTCATTACTTCTAATGCCGCTTTTAATTCTGGAATATCTCTAAACTGTCTTCTAACTTCTTCTATCATTGACATTGCTGCCCTACCTACAGCATTCATAGAAAGTGCTGAAAAAACAAATGGTAACATGGCCCCTATTAATAAGCCTGCCATGATATCTGGACGAGAAACATCTATAGAGTTAATTCCTGCTGTTGTCATAAAAGCTGCAAATAACGCCAAGGCTGTGAGTGCTGCAGAAGCAATAGCAAAACCTTTTCCAATTGCAGCAGTAGTATTTCCTACAGCATCTAATTTATCAGTTCTTTCTCTAACTTCAGCAGGTAGTTCTGCCATTTCAGCAATTCCTCCAGCATTATCAGAAATTGGGCCATATGCATCTACAGCTAGCTGAATACCTGTATTTGCTAACATTCCAACAGCTGCAATTGCAATTCCGTATAATCCAGCAAAATGATGAGAAACTAAAATTGCTGCTGCAATTAATAATATTGGTATTGCTGTAGACATCATTCCAACACCAAGACCAGCAATTATATTAGTGGCAGAACCTGTTTCTGACTGTTCAACTATCGATGTAACTGGCTTTGTTCCTGTTCCAGTGTAATACTCAGTTACTTTTCCTACCAACAGTCCAGCAATTAATCCTGCTATTGTAGCCCAAAAAACACCCATAGGACCAAATGGTAAATCTGTAGTTCCAGCTAACATAGAATTAATTATAAAATAAGACGCTACAATCATCAATCCTGCTGATCCAAACTCACCAATATTTAAAGCTTTATGAGGGGAACCGCCATCTTTAACTTTAACAAATAAAGTACCTATAATTGACATAATTATTCCTACTGAAGCCAAAACTAATGGTAAATAAACTGCACCCAAGCCATCAAAAGAAGGAGTAATTATAACTGCACCCAAAACCATTGTTCCTATTATTGAACCAACATATGATTCAAATAAATCCGCTCCCATACCTGCAACATCTCCTACATTATCACCAACATTGTCAGCTATAGTAGCTGGATTTAAAGGATGATCTTCTGGTATGCCTGCTTCAACTTTTCCAACTAAATCAGCTCCAACATCTGCTGCCTTGGTATAAATTCCACCACCAACTCTGGCAAATAATGCAATTGAAGAAGCTCCTAATGAAAATCCAGAAAGAACATTTAGGACCATATTTAAATTATCAGTCCATATTCCTTGATAAAAAGAAAATAAAGAAGTTAATCCTAAAACTCCAAGTCCAACAACACCAAGTCCCATAACAGCTCCACCTGAAAAAGCCACTTCTAACGCTCTACCTAGTGAATTTCTAGCTGCATTTGTTGTTCTGACATTTGCTTTAGTAGCAACTTTCATACCTATAAATCCTGCAAGACCAGAACAAATAGCTCCTACAATAAACGAAACTGCAACAAGCCCATTTGAATCTACTTCTGCATTTCCTTTAAAAAATAATAAAATTGCTACAGCTAGAACAAAAATTGATAGTAGCTTGTATTCAGCTTTTAAAAAAGACATTGCACCATCTGCAATATTTTTTGCAATTCTAGACATTTTTTCATCTCCCTCATCTTGCTTTGTTACCCAGGAATTTTTCCAAAATACAAATATTAGTGCTAAAATTCCGAAAAGTGGTAAGTAGTTAATAATAATTTCCATTTTATTTTTTATTGATTAATATTTATTTCTTAACGACTGCAAAAATAGTATTTTTATGTAATTTTCATCTATTATTCTCTAGATTCTACATGATTCATTTTTTTTATCTTGATTTCTTATTTAAAAAACAATAAAATGCATCTATTTTTTTAAATTTGCGATTGATTATTTTTAAATAAAAAAATGAAAATTTTAATTTGTTTAAGCTGTGTTCCAGACACCACATCAAAAATCAATTTCACAGATGATGATAGTAAATTTGATAAATCTGGCATACAATTTATTATCAACCCTTATGATGAGTTTGGGTTAACTAAAGCAATGATGCTTAAAGAAACAAATGGATGTGAAATAACTGCTATCACAGTTGGAGATGTAAGTGTTGAACCCATTCTTAGAAAAGCGCTTGCCATAGGAGCTGACAAAGCCGTTCGAATAAATCATGACCCTAAAGACAGCTACTCCACTGCTGTAGAAATTGCTAGCTACATAAAAAATAATTCTTTTGACATAATTATTACAGGTAGAGAATCTATTGATTATAACGGTTGTGCTGTTCCCGGAATGATTTCAGAAATTTTAAATTTACCATTTGTAAATGCATGTATTAATTTAGAAATAAATGATAATTCTATTAAAATGATTAGAGAAATTGACGGTGGAAAAGAAACAATACAGGCACAAATGCCTATTGTAGTTGCTGGTCAAAAAGGATTAGTGGAAGAAAGTGATTTAAGAATTCCTAATATGCGTGGAATTATGCAAGCCAGAAACAAACCCCTTAATATTGTAGAACCTATCAATACGACAGTTTTTACTCAATCAATAAAATTTGAAAAACCTAAAGAAAAAGAAGAATGTAAATTAATTGATGCTGGAAATATAACAGAATTAATAAATTTATTGAAAAACGAAGCAAAAGTGATTTAAAATTTTTAATATGTCCGTATTAGTATACACAGAAAGTTGGAACAACGTTTTTAGAAAAAATACCTATGAAACAGTCTCATATGCAAAAACTATTTCTAATGAGTTAAGTGAAGAATTAAATGCGATATCATTTGGGGAAGTAGATAGACTTGAATTAGAAAAATTAAGCACTTATGGTGTTACAAAGGTGTATTCATTTACAAAAATTAATAAAGGAGACAGTCAAACTGTAACAAGTATTATAGAAAATGAATTTAGTAATTCAAAATTATTTATATTTTCAAATACTTATACATCAAAAATGATTACCTCACGTCTTTCAATTAGATTGAAAGCAGCTTTAATTACTAATGTTGTAAGTACTGTCAATAGCATAGATCCACTAACTGTTAAAAGACAATCTTTTTCATCTAAAGCAATTGAAAAAGTAACTGCCAAAACCAATAAAGTAATTCTTTCTATTGCCCCAAACTCATACCAATTGATTGAAAACAAATCAAACATTGAGATAAAAATATTTGATATTGAAAAAGGTAGTGATTTAAATATTTTATCACAAGAAAACAGTACTGATAAAATTTCATTATCTGAGGCAGAAATAATTGTTTCAGCCGGAAGAGGTCTAAAGGGTCCTGAAAATTGGGGAATGATTGAAGAATTAGCTTCATTATTAAATGCTGCCACTGCATGTTCTAAGCCTGTTTCAGATATTGGATGGAGACCTCATAGTGAGCATGTTGGTCAAACAGGAAAAGCTGTATCTCCTAATTTATATATTGCAATTGGTATTTCTGGAGCAATTCAACATTTAGCAGGTGTAAACTCGTCAAAAAATATTGTTGTTATCAACACTGATTCCGAAGCTCCCTTTTTTAAAGCTGCAAACTATGGTGTTGTGGGGGATGCTTTTGAAGTTATTCCTAAAATGATAGAAGAAATTAAAAAATCATCTCTTTAATTTTGGATTTAGTACAATTAGATATTGCTGCTATTAGACAAAGTGATTCACAAAATAATGCATATGTTTTATTACTTAATGAAAAATCAGGAAACAGACAACTTCCAATCGTAATAGGATGGTGTGAAGCTAGATCTATTGCTATAGCATTAGAAGGAAGCAGTGAGCTAGAACGACCTTTAACTCATGATTTATTTAAGACTTTTAGTGATTGTTTTAGTATTATAATTGAAAAAGTGGTCATCCATACTTTAATTGAGGGAATATTTCATGCATCATTTTATTGTACAAATAAAAAAACTGGTGAAGAAAAAAAAATAGATGCGCGAACATCTGATGCAATTGCTATATCTATTAGAAATAATTGTCCAATTTTTACTTATGAAGAAATTTTAACTAACGCTGGAATTATAATTAATTCTGCAAAAAATTTTGACAAATTATCTATTGATCAAAACAAAAAAAAATCACCAAAAAAAACAAGTATCTCATCTTTAAGCATCAAGAAGCTTAACCAATTACTCGAAATAGCTATTGAGCAAGAAAATTATGAAAAAGCATCAAAAATAAGAGATGAAATTAAAAGAAGAAAGAAAGATTTATAAATGAAAAAATATATATTAACTACTATTTTAATACTGAATTGTATTTTATCTAGTGGGGAAAATATAACTGGGAAATGGTTTTTTAAAAACATTTATAATTTAAGTGATAGTGACTCTACAAGTATTAAACCTATTCAGAAGAATTTAGATTATATCATTTTTTTTAAAAATGGAACCTTTGAGTATCAACTTCAGCAAATACCGTTATTTGCTAAAGGAAACTGGAAGCTGAAAAATAATAAGATACAACTGTTGTATTCCTCTCCAGAAGATACGCTCAGAACATTTAATGTTTTAATTAATCAAAACATATTAATTTTAGAGGAAAATGGTGTTAATTTTGAATTTGAAAAAACATCATATTTAACACTTAAAAAAAATAACTTATTAAATACTTTAACAAGAGGCTTTTTAGGAGTTGCGTCACTTTTATTTTTAGCTTTTTGTTTTAGTCAAGATAGAAAATCCATAGACTGGAAATTGGTATTCAAAGGACTAGCAATACAAATAATCTTTGCCGTTTTAATTTTAAAAGCGCCACTTGTTTCAACAGGATTTGAATTTGTTGGTAAAATATTTACAAAAATAATTTCATTTACTCAAGATGGAACAATGTTCTTATTTAGATCTTTTTCTAGTGGAACTATAGAAGCTCCACTTGCAAATTTTGCCATCATGATTTTACCAACTGTAATCTTTTTCTCAGCACTTACATCTTTGTTTTATTATTGGAAAATAATTCCAAAAATTGTTTATGTCTTTGCATGGTTAATGAAAAAAACTCTAAATCTTTCTGGACCTGAAAGTGTTGGAGTTGCAGGCAATATTTTTTTAGGTCAAACAGAATCTCCTCTTTTAGTCAAACCCTACCTGAACAAAATGACAATGTCAGAAATGTTATGTCTCATGTGTGGAGGAATGGCTACTATTGCTGGTGGTGTTCTAGCAGCTTACATTGGATTTTTAGGAGGTTCTGATCCTTTAGAGCAAATCATTTTTGCAAAACATCTTCTAGCGGCCTCTGTCATGTCAGCTCCAGCAGCAGTTATTTCATCAAAAATACTATTTCCAGAAAAACACAAATTTGAAGAAAAACTATCAATTAGCAAAAATGAAATTGGCGATTCAGCTTTAGAAGCAGTTTCAAATGGAACATATGATGGGTTAAAACTTGCAGTTAACGTTGGGGCTATGCTTTTAGTTTTTATTGGTCTTGTTTCAATGGGTAATTACATATTATTTAAATTAGGAGACTGGTCCTCGATAAATTTATGGATTTCTGAAAATACTAGATATAATGAATTATCATTAAATTTAATACTCGGTTATATTGGCGCTCCAATTGCTTGGTTGGTTGGAGTATGTAAAGAAGATATGTTGTTAGTTGGACAACTTTTAGGAGAAAAAACTGTTTTAAATGAATTTGTAGCATATGTCTCTCTAGCAGAAATGAAAGAAGCAGGAAAGTTTTTTGAAGAAAAATCTATCATAATAGCAACATATATATTATGTGGATTTGCAAATTTTTCGTCAATAGGAATTCAAATTGGTGGAATTGGAGCAATAGCCCCAAAAAGAAAAGGAGATCTTGCAAAATTAGGAATATTAGCATTAATCGGTGGTACTCTTGCTTCATTATTTACAGCAGCGATTGTCGGAATTATCATATAAATGAAAAAAATTACACTTATACTATTTTTTCTACCTATCTGTTTTTTTGGACAACAAACAGTAAAGGATAGTATAATACATGATAATGTATATAGAAGTTATAGAGCCTATATACCTGCAATTTATAATTCTTCAAAAGCTACTCCTTTATTATTTAATTTTCATGGATTAACAGGCAGTTCATTTACTTCAATGTGGCAAGCAGACTTTAGACAAATAGCTGATACTGCAAATTTTATTATTGTTCACCCTCAAGGCTTATTAAATAGTGCAGGACAAACTCATTGGAATATAGGTCAAATAGGAACTTCAATTAATGATATTAATTTTATTTCTGCATTACTTGATAGTTTATCATCAAAATACAATATTGATCTAAATAGAGTTTATAGTACAGGAATGTCTAATGGAGCATATATGAGCTATAGACTAGCTTGTGAGCTTTCAGAAAAAATAGCTGCCATAGCCCCTGTTGCAGGATCATATATTTCTTATATGTTGACTAACTGTAACCCCTCACACCCAACTCCTGTATTACATATTCATGGAGATGCTGATAGTAGTTCAATATACTATGGGAAACCTGGTGTAGAATCTATACCAAATATTATATCTTATTGGGTAAATTATAATCAATGTGATACACAAAGTGTTCTTATACTAGTACCAAATGTTAATGTTAATGACAGTAGTACTGTAGAACATTACAGTTGGAAAAATGGAATTAATGGAGTAGATGTTGAACATTTAAAAGTCATCAATGGAGGTCATACGTGGCCTGGAAGTAATTTTTCTTCTAATAATTCTGGAATAATAAATTATGATATTAATGCATCTATTGAAATATGGAGATTTTTATCTAAATATGATATAAATGGCTTAATTAACCAACCAACAAATATTAATGAATTTTCAAAAAATAAAAAACTTGTTAAGATAGTTGACTTGCTAGGTAGAGAAAGAAAAAATATAAATAACAAACTACTTCTTTATATATATGATAATGGAGAAGTAGTAAAAAAAATTAATTTAAAATAAATGCAACAATATTTAAATCTAATGACCCGTGTAATGAAACAAGGGGTTGTGAAAAAAGATAGAACAGGAATTGGAACTAAAAGTATATTTGGTCATCAAATGAGATTTGATCTACAAAAAGGATTCCCATGCGTTACAACTAAAAAATTACATCTTAAATCAATAATACATGAACTCCTTTGGTTTTTAAAAGGAGATACAAATATTAAGTATTTAAAAGACAATGGAGTAAGAATTTGGGATGAATGGGCTGATGAAAATGGTGATTTAGGAAATGTTTATGGTTATCAATGGAGAAACTGGCCAACTCCAAACGGGAAACATGTAGATCAAATTAAACAAGTAGTAAATACTCTAAAAGACAATCCTAACAGTAGAAGAATAATTGTTAGCGCATGGAACGTAGGTGAAATAGACCAAATGGCATTACCCCCATGTCATGCCTTTTTTCAATTTTACGTAGCTGAAAATAAATTATCATGTCAATTGTATCAAAGAAGTGCAGACATATTTTTAGGTGTTCCATTTAATATTGCATCATATGCCCTTCTAACTATGATGATAGCTCAAGTTTGCAATTTAAAATTAGGAGAATTTATACATACGTTAGGAGATGCGCATATTTATTCTAATCATTTTGAGCAAGTAAAATTACAGCTTTCAAGAAAATGCAAAAAACTTCCTCAAATGATAATTAATCAAAATGTTAAAAATATATTCGAGTTTAAATATGAAGATTTTCAACTAATTAATTATGAACATCACCCTCATATTAAAGGTAAAGTAGCAATATAATGGCAGAAATAATTGTTTTAGGAGCTGGGTTAGTAGGCAGTGTTATAGCTAAAGATTTAGCTAAAGATCATAAAGTTAGTGTTGTAGATAAATCTAAAGAACAATTAGAAAAGATAAATCACTTAAATACAATTTGTTGTGATATATCAAACACTGAATATCTTAATAATATTATCTCAAAATTTGACTTAGTGATTGGTGCAGTACCTGGATTTATGGGCTATAAAATGATGTTAGATGTAATTAACGCAAAAAAAAATATCGTTGACATATCATTTTTTCCAGAAGACCCTTTCAAACTAGATAAAATTGCTAAACAAAAAGGAGTGATTGCAATTATGGATTGTGGTGTTGCCCCAGGAATGGGTAATATTATCTTAGGTCATCACAATTTAAGCATGCAAATAAATAACTATGAATGTTTAGTTGGAGGACTTCCTGAAAGAAGAGAATGGCCATATGAATATCAAGCAGTCTTTTCTCCAATTGATGTTATTGAAGAATATATAAGACCTGCACGTTTTGTTCAAAATTCAAAAATAATTACCAAAGAAGCCCTTTCAGATACTGAGCTCATACAATTTGAAGAAATTGGATCACTTGAAAGTTGGAATTCAGATGGATTAAGAACCTTAATAAATACAATGTCGCATATTCCTAACATGATAGAAAAAACATTAAGATATCCGGGAACTGTAGAATATTTAAAAGTATTAAAAGCAACTGGTTTTTTTTCATATGAAGAAGTTCAAGTAAATAATTTAAAGATTAGGCCAATAGATTTAACTTCTAAATTACTTTTTCCAAAATGGGAAATGAAACCAGGTGACAGAGATTTCACTGTAATGAGAATTATTATTGAAGGAAAAGAAAAAAATCAAGACATAACATATAAGTATGAACTGCTTGACAGATATCACAACAACACAATATCAATGGCACGAACAACAGGCTATACATGTTCAGCAGTAGCCAATCTTATAATCGAAAAAAAATATAAAAAAACTGGCATTTCACCTCCTGAATATTTAGGTGAACATTTTGAGTATGTAAATAAATATCTCAAAAAAAGAGGAGTTAATTATAAAAAATCAATAATATAAAATGGTTATATCAATTATTGTTGCGGTTTCACAAAATCATGTAATTGGAAAAGATAATGATCTAATTTGGAAACTTCCAAAAGATATGAAGTTCTTTAAATCTACTACAAATGGTCATCATATTTTAATGGGAAGAAAAAATTTTGAATCTATACCTCATAAGTTTAGACCTTTGCCAAATAGAACAAATATTGTTATAACTAGAAATTCAAATTATATTGCTAAAAATTGTTTAACTGTTAATTCTATAGAAGCTGGTATTGATATTGCTAAAAGAAACAAAGAAAATGAACTGTTTATTATTGGAGGAGGAGAAATATACAAGCTAGCATTAGAAAAAAATCTTGTTCATAAAATATATTATACAAAAATTTATCATAACTTTAAAGGAGATACTTTTTTCCCAAATCTAGATAGAAAAGAATGGAAGGTTACAGATATTAAAAAAAATAAAGCAGACAATACTCATGCTTATGATTTTGATTTTATTACATTAAATAAAATTAACTAGATTTACAAAAAAAATAATTAATGAAAAAAATATTCTCATTTTACATAGCAGTGATTTTTGTTTTTCTTTCTTGTAAAGATGATAATGTTTTACAAAAACCTGAACTTGTTAGCACACAAGCATGTGAAGATTATTTATTAATAGAGAATATACTTCTTGACATTGATGAAAATATAGAACAGGCATTTAGAGATAATGGTATAAGTAAAGGATATCCTAATTATACTCTTAAAAACTTCAACTACAGTTTTCCTCAAGACACTTTAGATACTCTAATAGTTGATTTTGGCAATTCAAACATTCTCTATCCAAATCCAGGCGGAAAATTAAGAAAAGGTAAAATTATCAGCGAATTTACTGGTAAGTATCATGATTCTCTTTCTATTATTAATATATCTTTTGATAATTATCAAGTTAATAATTACTTAGTAGAAGGTGAAATAGTAATCATCAATAATGGAAAAAATATTCAAGGAAACTCAGTTTATTTGATTTCTTCCAATAATATGAGCGTCTCAAATAATTCAAGAGGCAAAATTGATTGGCAAGTAAATATAAGTAAAGAGTGGATAAACGGAGAAGAAACTTTCTTTAATAAGAATGATGATGGCTTTATATTAAATGGAACCTCTTCAGGAAATAGTACTAACAATAATAATTTTTCTAGTACAATAATGTCTCCGCTAATTATTGAGTATAACTGTCTTTATGGATGCCTAGTAACATCTGGTGAAGTAAAGTTAACCCCTGATGGTTATGAAGATAGAATAATTGATTATGGAAATGAAGGATGTGATTGTAATGTTGTTATAATTACAAATTCAGAAACGTATCCAAAAATTATTTTAAACTAAGCTACTTTTAGCTTCTTAAAAGATTGATTTTCTAATTGCTTATTTATATAACTTATTGTGATATTTAATTTGCGCTTTTTAACATAGGATGGAAAGTTATACATAGCATCTAACATAATAGCCTCACAAATTGAACGCAATCCTCTGGCGCCTAATTTATATTCTACTGCTTTTTCAACAATTAAATCTAGTGCTTCATCATCAAATTCAAGTATAATACCATCTATTTCAAAAAGCTTTTTATATTGTTTAATCAAAGCATTTTTTGGATTAGTCAAAATTAATCTTAGCGCTTTCTTGTCTAAAGGATTTAAATAAGTAACTACTGGCATTCTTCCAATTAATTCAGGAATTAAACCAAATGATTTTAAATCTTGTGGAGATATGTATTGTAAAATATGCTCCCTATTAATATTTTTATCATTATTTGATTTAAAACCAATAGATCTAGCATTTAATCTTGTTGAAATTTTATTTTCAATTCCTGAAAAAGCCCCTCCACTTATAAATAAGATATTCTTTGTATCCAACGCAATCATTTTTTGATCTGGATGTTTTCTACCTCCTTGTGGAGGCACATTAACTATTGTTCCTTCTAATAATTTGAGCATAGCCTGTTGAACACCCTCCCCGCTTACGTCTCTAGTTATAGAAGGATTATCACTTTTTCGAGCTATCTTATCAACTTCATCAATAAAAACTATTCCATTTTGAGCTTTTTTTAAATCGTAGTCTGCAGCTTGTAAGAGTCTAGTTAAAATACTTTCTACATCTTCTCCCACATATCCTGCTTCAGTTAAAACAGTTGCGTCCGCTATACAAAAGGGAACATTTAAAATTTTTGCAATACTGCGAGCAATAAGTGTTTTTCCTGTTCCAGTACCTCCCACCATTATTATATTTGACTTTTCAATCTCAACTGATTCATCAACAAAATCTGATTGAGATATTCTTTTATAATGATTATATACCGATACTGATATTACTTTTTTGGCCTGATCTTGACCAATAATATATTGGTCTAAATGTTTTTTAATTACTTGTGGTTTTAAAAGTTGAAAATTTTCTGATTTAGTATTAGATGAATGATCTGTTTTTACAATTAAGTGAGCTTTTTCAATACATAAATCACAAATGTGAGCTGAATTACCAGCGATCAGCAAATTTGTGTCTTGTTTATTTTTACTACAAAAAGAACAAAAAATATCTTTAGATACAGTCATTTTATTTTCTTTGAAGAACCTCGTCAATCATGCCATATTCTTTTGCTTCTAATGAAGTCATCCAATAATCTCTATCACTATCTTTCCATACTTGTTCATAAGATTTGCCAGAGTGTTTTGCTATTATTTCAAACAATTCTTTCTTTAACTTTTGAATTTCTCTAGCTGTAATTTCTATATCTGAAGCTTGTCCCTGTGCTCCACCCAAAGGTTGATGAATCATTACTCTAGAATGTTTCAATGCTGTTCTCTTTCCTTTAGCTCCAGCACATAATAGAACAGCTCCCATTGATGCTGCCATTCCTGTACAAATCGTAGAAACATCTGGATTAATATACTGCATTGTATCATATATACCTAATCCTGCATAAACACTTCCTCCTGGAGAATTTAAATAAATTAAAATATCTTTATCAGACTCTACAGATTCTAAAAAAAGCAGTTGTGCTTGTATAATATTTGCCACATAATCATTAATTGGTACTCCTAAGAAAATAATTCTATCCATCATTAATCTAGAAAAGACATCCATACTAGCAACATTCATTTGTCTTTCTTCAATTATAGTTGGGGATATATAATTTCCATAAACTGATGTGAATTGATCTAGAAAAAGACTATTTATCCCCTTATGTTTAGTAGCATATTTTTTAAATTCTTTACTATAGTCCATATTTATTTATTTTTTTTTGATGCTAATTTAATAAAATCATCATAAGATATTGTTTTTTCTTTTAGATTGAATTCTTTTTTATAAATAGCTAAAGTTTTTTCATCATACAATTGATCATACATCTTCTTTTTTTCTTTTTCATTATCAAGAATATTTTTAGCTATTTCATTTAATTTACTATCTTCCATTTTAGACTGACCATATTGCTGCATTTGTGATATAATCATTTTTTTAGCATACTCAGACACTTCTTCTTCTTTAACTTGAATTTTAAATTCTTCTAAAATTTTATTTTCTATTAATTGCCATTGTAATCCTTTTGNATACATNTTATATTCCGAATTTAATAAATCCATTGTTATAGGTTGCTTAGAAGTTTGTATTAACCATTTTTTAAGAAATTCATCTGGTAAACTTAAATTTACTTTTTTTAAAAGATAATTTACAACATCATTTTTAAACATTCTATCACTTTCAAACATAAACTGTTTTTCAGCATCTGTTTTGACTTTATTTTTAAAAGCTTTAATATCTTTTATATTAGATGAAGCATAGACTTTGTCAAAAAGCTCTTTATCTAATTTTGCAGGCTCTAATCTACTAATATTAGTGACTTGAAAATTAAACATCTTAAATTTAAGATTACCTATTTCATTTTTAGATATTTTTAACATTGCTGCTAAATCTGTATGATTTGTAAAAGCATTCAAAATATCAATCTTAAGATTATCTCCATTCTTAACTCCAATAAATTGTTTCTTCACTTTNNCATCTATATGATCCATAGATACTGTTGCATCATTAGAAATTCCATTCTTCAAAAANNCTCCTTTTTCATCTAGCTGATTTATTTTACAATAAACTAAATCTCCATTGATAGATTTCTCCACATTAGTCATCTTACCATATCTTTTAGCAATATCATCAGTATATTTTTTAATCATATTGCTATCTACTTCTATGAGATAAAAATCTATTTTATCCTTTTTAGAGATAGCNAAATCAAAATTAGGTGCTAATCCAATCTGATATTTAATCTGAAANTCTACTTGATTATCCCAATCAATTTTCTCTTCATCAATTTGAATTGGCGATCCTAAAGTCTTAATTTTTTCATCACTAATAAATTTATACAAACTCTCTTGAACGATTTTATATACCTCATCAACTAAAACTGGTTTCTTATATTTTTTTTCAATAATTCCCATTGGAGTTTTACCTTTTCTAAAACCAGGAATCGCTACACTTTTTTTATAATCTCTTAATATCTTANTGACTTTATCAATATAGTCTCCATTAACAATATTAACCGTTAATGTTAAGACCATTTCTTTTGTTTNGCTTTTTGTAATTTTCATTTTTTATAAAATAATTGCAAAAATACATTTATTTAACAGATAAAATATCTAAAATAAAACAAATAAAGCAAGCCATAAGCTTGCTTTATAAAGTGCGGGTAAAGGGAGTCGAACCCCCACGCCTTGCGGCACTAGATCCTAAGTCTAGCGTGTCTACCAATTCCACCATACCCGCTACAATTAGGTATAACAAAGATATTATTTTTTAACATTTAAATATAAATAGCTCTTTAAAGATTTTTAGAAAATTTATTTAATTTTGTTAATAAATAAAAAAAATATGAGCTTATCAATTAAAGGGACACTAAAAACAGTATTAGATACTGAAAGTGGGACNTCAAAAGCTGGAAATGAATGGAAAAAGCAATCATTTATTCTTGATACTGGATCCCAGTATAATCCAGAAATATGTTTTCAATTATTTGGAGATGAAAAAATACAATTATTAAAAGAATATAATGAAGGTGATCAAATTGAAGTTTCATTTAATTTATCATCAAGAGAATACAATGGAAGATACTTTCATAACGTAGACGCGTGGAGAATTGAAAAACTGAATGAGTCAAAAACAAATATTAATGAGTCAGAAATTCCCCAGTTTAACAGTTCTAACAATGAAGAGGATGATCTTCCTTTTTAAAAATGTTATTACATAAATATATTGAGAAGTTTTTTAAATTTATTATTCCATCNCCTTTTACAATTGCAGTAATATTAACTTTTTTTACGTTTATTTTAGCAATTCTAGTATCAAAAGAAAGCACTTGTTATCAAAATAAATTTATCAAAATCTTAAATTTTTGGGAAAGTGGATTGTGGAATCCAGATTTACTTGTNTTTACAATTCAAATGATGTTAATGCTTGTACTCGGCTATTCTTTAGCTCTTTCAAAGCCTATAAACAAAATCATTAATAAAATTATTAAATATTGTAATAGTTCTGCAAATGCCGCAGCAATAATCACTCTTTGTACAATAATAGTGTCTTTTTTAAATTGGGGTTTAGGACTCATTTTTGGAGCAATTTTTTCTCGTAAAGTTGGTGAATATGCAAGCAAAAAAAATATTAAAATGAATTATCCATTAATAGGAGCTGCAGGCTATTCTGGACTAATGGTATGGCATGGGGGGATTTCAGGTTCTGCGCCAATTAAAATTGCTGAGGATGGACATTTTCTTGTTAAAGAAATGGGGGTCATATCTCTTCAAGAAACAGTTTTTTCTTCAATGAATCTTTATGTTAGTCTATTTTTAATTATAGTTTTACCATTAATCATGTATTCTTTGGGAAGAAAAAGCCCAGGAAAAATAATACATCTTAAAACAAATATCAATATAAACAATGAGTCGGAAATCAAAGGAGCTGAATGCCTAGATCACTCAAGTATATTAGCCTACTGCTTTAGTACAATTATTTTGTTTCTTTGTGTATATAATGCTTTTATTATTCCTGAAAAAATTTCATTAAAAATTATCACACCTAATTTTATAAACCTCTGTTTACTCGGAATAGCTATTTTGATACATGGTAATTTCTATAATTTTATGAACTCAATTAAGAAAGCTATTAATAGTACTTCCGGAATACTAATTCAGTTTCCTTTGTATTTTGGAATTATGGGTATTATGTATAATACAGGATTAGTTAAAATTATGTCTGATTTTTTTGTAAGCATCTCAACTGAAACTACATTTCCTATCTTTACATTTATTAGTGCTGGAATAGTAAATATTTTTGTTCCAAGTGGAGGAGGACAATGGGTTATTCAAGGCCCAATTATTATTGATGCAGCAAATCAACTTGGAATTAATATCCCAAAATGTATAATGGCTTTAGCATATGGAGACCAAATTACTAATATGTTACAACCATTTTGGGCATTACCACTACTTGGAATTACTGGATTAAAAGCTAAAGAAATATTACCATTTACTCTAATTCTTTTATTAGCTGGATCGACAATATTTATTATTGGAATTTTATTATTTTAAAAATTATTTTTTTAAAGATATTGGATTTGCTAAATCTGTTGTTACAAATGCATTGGGATTAATTTCTCGAATTATTTGTAGAACAGTTTTTAACTTTCTCCTAGATACTATACACCAATATATTCTAACTGGTCCATCTCTTCCTTCTGCATTAATAACTGTTACAGCAAAACCATGTTTTCTTAAAGCTTTAGCTATATTTGGATCATTAACGGATGAAAAGACTCTAACAACTATGTTTCCAACACCTAAAACACTTTCTATATATGAACCAAAAATTGTACCAGAAGCAAAACCAATTGCATAAGAGGCTATAAGAATTGGATCATTAACATCTTTAATTACTTGAGCAACAGCAACAATCCAAATAGCAGATTCAATTAAACCAACAAGGGCCGCATAATAAGGTTTATTTTTTGCAACTAATAAGGACCTCATAGTACCTAAACTCTGATCTGCTACTCTTAAAATAAAAATAATTACTGCTGAAAGAAATAATTCCATTTTTAAATATTTTATTCTTTCACATCAAATGCATCTCTCAAACCATTACCTAATAATGTAAATGAAAGTACACTAAACATAATAGCTAATCCTGGAAGAATAGCTAGGTATTCTTTCTGCATAACAATGAAAGCATAGTGATCTTTTATCATACTTCCCCAAGATGGCATTGGTGGTTGTGCACCAACACCTAAAAAAGACAGTCCCGCTTCAATAAGAATTGCAGCAGCAAAATTTATAGCTGAAATTACAATAATAGGCCCACTAATATTAGGTAAAATATGTTTAAAGATAACTCTTGATTCTTTTAATCCAAGTATGTTTGCTGCCTGCACAAATTCTAATTCTCTAATTAATAAAACTTGTCCTCTCACAATTCGCGCTACTTCTACCCACATAGTTAAACCTACTGCAACAAATACTTGCCAAAAACCTTTACCTAATGCTAAAGTTATTGCAATGACTAACATTAATGTTGGGATAGACCACATTACATTTACAAACCACATTATAATATCATCAACAATACCCCTGTAGTAACCTGCGGTTAGTCCTAAAATTAATCCTAAAATTAATGAAATAAAAACCGAAATAAAACCTATAGCAAAAGAAATTCTTGTCGCATAAACTAGCCTACTTAATAAATCTCTTCCATATTTATCTGTTCCTAAAAAAAATATTTGTTTATCAATATAATATTTTCCATAAAACACTTTCTCAATTTTCGAAGCGTATGGAGAAAATATAATACCCTTATCTAATTTTTGATAACTTGATATGGCTATTTTATCGCAATTAAGTTCTTTTCCTAAAAAGAAACTTGAGATGTATGAAGATTCAGGATTTTTACTTTTAGGTATTTTTAAAAAAGTGATTTTTGAAAGTGGTGGTAAAGTTGCTAACTCTATATTCATGTTATTTGCCATTGGAGTATTATCAGGTAAAAAAGGTACTGCAAAAACACTAATAAATAAACAAAACAATAAATATAATAATGAAAAAAATGCTAACTTATTTTTTTTAAATTTTCTCCAAGCAAGCTTATTTAAAGAATCTATTTTCATCTATCTTGTGTGTATTCTTCCCTTCCAATCAAAAGAACTACTTAAGGATAATAATGAAATTAACACTATATAAAAAGAATATACTATTTCAAAGAAAAATATCCACTTTATTAAATAGATCCGCTTAAAAAACTTTAAAACACTGTATAAAAAAGTCATATCTATAAAAAATTTTATTAAAAAAAATAAAAAAAATAATTTCAATGATAATAAATTAAAAAACGAGGCTAAAAAAAATATTATCATACTAAAATTAGTTAAAAATACAACATATGAAACATATCGAGTATAGAAATCTTTATAATGAATACTTTTGGCAGTCCATCTCTTACGTTGATTAATAAAATCAGTAACAGTATCACAAGCGTTGGTCTCCACAATTGTATCTTCATCCTTTGCAAAAACAATCGATTTAGGAAATTCTTTCTTAATATTATGTAATAAAAATACATCATCACCACTAGCAATTGAATTCATATTATAATTACTGAACTTCAAAAAAACATTTTTCCTATAAGCCATATTGGCCCCATTACAAAGTATTGCATTATTAATTCCTATAGCGCCAGCTGAAGATCCAATCAAAGATGCAAATTCTAATGACTGTAATTGAGTTAAAATTGCTGTACTATTTTTAAAAACTACTGGTCCTGAGACGAAATTAATATTTTGATCATTAAAATAATTAACCATTTTCCGAATCCAAGTTGTTTTCACTCTACAATCAGCATCAGTAACTAATATAATGTCACTTTTGCATGTTTCTACTGCAACAGTAAGTGCCTTTTTCTTACCAAAATCATTTTTTTTCATATTAATAACTCTCACATTATCTGTTGAGTGTTCTATAGCTATATTTAGAGAATTATCCGTGGAGTGATCATTAACAATAACTAATTCCCATTTTTTTTTTGGGTAATCTTGTTTTTTAATATCGTTAATTAAATTAAAAATATTTAATTCTTCGTTACGCATCGCAACAACAACACTAACAGTAATGTCATTAAAATTTACTTGTGATATATTATTTTTTTTCCATCCAAAAATGTAAGTACCAATTAGTACTATATATAAAAACAATATAAAAAAAATAAAAATGTACATTATTTTCTAAAAAATTTAAGAGAGAATATAAAAATTATTCCAATTAAAGCAGGAGTTAATAAATTAATAATCCATAATAAAAATGTTGCCGATAAGATTCCGATTGAATTATTAGAAATTAAACTAAATAGAAACAAAGATACTGAAGCTCTAATTCCTATTTCAGTTATTACGATGGATGGAACAATAGAAATTATTAATAGCATCACAGATGATAAAGTCATAAAGCTAAAATAATTTAAATTAATATTAAACAAATTTAATAATAAGTAGAATTGCGATGTAAACACTAAATATCTTAAAACAGATAAAAATAAAATGAATAATAACTCTTTAGAATTATAAAAAGAAAAAACACTATTATATTTTCTATACCTTTTTAAAAATCTAAACTTATTTAAAATAGAAGTCAATAATGGAGTTTTTATAAATAAAATTATTGATGAAAAGAATAAACAAATTAATATAGCACTTAAAATATAATTACCATAATTTATTTTAAAAAGACTGTTTTTTAATTCAGGTAAAAAATTTGGTAAAAAAATTAAACCCAGAAATCCAAAACATAAAGTAACAATTAATTGTGAAAATGATCCTATTACAGTAATCAAAACTGCTTTTACTCTGTCTGCTTTATCCAAACAAAATACTCTCCCACCATATTCTCCAATTCTATTTGGAGTAAAAGCAGATACCGTGATCCCTGAAAAAACCGCTCTTATTGAAGTCAAAAAACTAATTTTTTCAATTTTCTTTATTAAGAATTTCCACTTATATGCTTCTAAAAACCAATTTAAAAACATCATAAGAACAACAATGACAAATAAAAATATGTTGTTTTTAATCGATATAGATAAATTTAGATTATTAAATTGATTNGAAGAAATTTGAGAAATAAGTTGTTTATACAAAAAAAAGAAAGCAAAGAATACTATTCCCAATTTTAACANCAAGCTATACATTTTTTTTGTTTTCATTACATACATTTGTAATTAAAATTAAAACAAAGATAATAATTGAAAACAGATAGAATAATTTTAGGCATTGATCCTGGAACTACTATTATGGGATATGGGCTTATACATATTATTAATACTAAAATGCAATTAATTAAAATGGGAGTTATTCACTTATCCAAATTAAATAGTCATGAAGTCAGATTAAAAAAAATTTTTGAAAGAACACTATCACTAATTGATCAATATAAACCAGATGAATTTGCTGTTGAAGCTCCTTTTTATGGGAAAAATGTCCAATCTATGTTAAAATTAGGTAGAGCCCAAGGCGTNGCAATGTCTTCTGCTTTATACAGAGAAATTCCAATTTTTGAATATGCACCAAAAAAAATTAAACAATCTATCACAGGAAATGGNAATGCATCTAAAGAACAGGTTGCATCAATGCTCAAATCATTGCTTAACATTACAGAAATGCCACAACATTTAGATGCTTCAGATGGTCTAGCCGCTGCAGTATGTCATGCTTTCCAAAGAACTAATATTTCAGAAAAAAAATATTCAAATTGGTCTTCTTTTATAAAAAATAATCCAAAAAAAATTAAATAAAACTCTTAATTTTATTAGAAATATCTATAAAATCTTGATGCGATAATTGTATCCTATCATTATTAAAATTCATATCATTAATTGAGCTTATAGGTATTAAATGAATATGAACATGNGGAACTTCAAATCCTACAACTGAAATACCAATCCTATCACAAGATATTGCNTGTTTTAAAATAATTGAAACTTTTCTAGTGAAACTCCATAAATTTAAATACTCATCATTATTCAAATCAAAAATATAATCTACTTGCTTTTTTGGAATGACCAGTGTATGCCCTAATGTTAACGGTGATATATCTAAAAATGATAAGTATTCTTTTTCCTCTAATAATTTATATGATTCTAATTGACCATTGACAATTTTTGTAAAAACGGATGAAGCCATAATTTACTCAATTGAAATATCAATTACTTTAAATTTTAATATTCCTTTAGGTACATTNATTTTAACGATATCTCCAACAGATTTACCTAATAATCCTTTGCCAATTGGTGAAGATGCAGATATTTTTTTAGCAACCAAATCAGCTTCAGACTCTGAAACAATTGTATATGTCATTGTTTGACCACTATCAATATTTTGAATTACTACTGTAGATAATAAATGTACACTGGAAGAATCAAGATTTTCTTTATTTAAAACTCTAGCATTACTCAAATCAATTTCAAGTTTTGATATTTTAGTTTCAAGTAATCCTTGAGCTTCTTTTGCTGCATCATATTCCGCATTTTCTGATAAGTCTCCTTTATCTCTAGCTTCTGCAATTTGCTTGATTATCTTAGGTCTTTCTACAGAAATTAAATGATCTAATTGATTTTTTAAATTATCATATCCTTTTTGAGACAAATAAATAACTGTCATAACTACTATAGATTTATTCTAGCGCCAATGGAATGAGATCCTTGAAACGGATCTGTATGCCTATAAGAGTAATCAATACCAAAAGTTGATCCACTACTACCCATTGGAAGTTCAACAGTAAAACCTCCTGAAGGTCCTCTAAGAGCAGTGGTTCTTGTAGAAGGGTCTCTTATTCCATCTTCATATGTGTAACCTGTTCTAATCATAAACATTTCCTTGTAAGAATACTCACATCCTAATCTATATTGATCCTTTTGAAATGAATTTGATGTAAATGTACCTGCACCAGAAATTCTATGCTTAGTTATTTGAATATCATATGCAACACCTATATTTAATAGTGCTGGCAACTCAAATTCTGAAGATCTTTGTTCAACTGTTCCTTTGTATGTCCCATCTGGATTAAATCCTCTAAAAGAAAGACCATCACCAGAAAAAGACATTCTAGGACCAACATTTTTTAATGATATACCAAATTTTAAATTATCACTTTTTCCAGTAACATATTGAATACCTGCATCTAAAGCTATACCATTAGCACCTACATTTGAAATTTGCTCAGAAATCATTTTAAAAGTCACTCCTCCATAAATGCTATTAGAAAATATTTTTGCATAAGAAAATCCAATATTCATAAACTTAGGAGAATATGTACCTATACCTCCATCTGGAAGATCAACTGTCGTTATTTCAATTTCTCCAAAATCCATACTCATGACTGCTAAACCTAAAACTCCAGACTCCCCAACCTTTTGAGAAAAACCAAAAGAACTTATATTACTAACTGAATTGTTAGAACTAAACATCTTATTTCCATATTGCAACCATGATGTTTGAGAAAAAATAAGCTCTGTCTTTGATGTAAATGCTAAACCAGCAACATTTGAATACATACCTTCTAAGCCTCTAACTCCAGCAACATTAGCATCTGCCCATCCTGATGTTCTTGCCCATGGGTTAATTAAAAGCTCAGATGCACCTGCTTGTCCTGCCCTTTGAGGGTTACCTGCATATACCGTAAAAAAAGAAAGCATCAATAAAATTGATATAATTGGTACTTTAATTAATTTATTATCTTTTTTCATATTTATAAAATTTATTTTCTTAGAAGTTCTATACATGCTAGAATGTATCTAAATCTATTGGTCTTAATGCTCCAAACCATTTTATTACCTTATCCTTCTCAACATATTCACCTTTTAAAGAATCCCAAAGAAATCCTCTTACATGAATTATATACAGCCCACTAGCGATTGGAATTCCAAAATCATTTTTAAGATCCCAATCAACAGAAGAGATGTTATCATCTTTTTTAATTTTCTTAACTAATGTTCCACTTACAGTAAAAACTGAGATTGTAGCTCTTTTTGGTAAATTTGTTATTTTAATTCTATTATCTAATTGATTTGTTTCATATGAAGAATATCCATAATAAGGATTAGGAACAACATTTATTTTATCCATTGCATTTACAGCAACATTAATATTACTTTTATCTGCAACAATATCGTTTGTATTAAACAAATATGTAGGATTAAAAGAGTTGTTTTTTGAACTACTATACTCAATAACCCTAGCTGCTGAACTAGATGAAGTAAATGATGAATTAGAAGCTACAAATTGTTCACCAGGGGCATATATAATCCCATTATGAGTTATTGGGTAACCACCCCATGATGCTATAGGATTAGTATTAGAGGTATTAACATAAGCTACAACATAACTATTTCCAATAACTAGAGATTGATTTTTATCAAGTATCCTGTCCGAGCTTACTGTTTCNTATTGTTTATATGGCTTATCTACTCTTAATTTAATTTTCACATCATTTTTAACTCCATTGGGATCTGTTTTTAATGATCTTCCAGGAGATAGTAAAGGAACTCCTACCCAAGTCACGTTTTCAAACACATCAAATTGACCAACTAATAGTTGATTGCCTGTTTGATTTAATTTAGCATAAATCCACGCTCCTTCGTCATAATTAGGAGAATTGCCAACACTTAAATAGTCTCCACTAACATAATCTGGTAATCCTTTTACCCAAGAATCTCCCTTTACTACATAAATAAAGTGTTTACCACCTAATAAATAATTTCCACCTGAAAACTGGTTTCCTGGATTAGCTGAAGCATCATATTGTGGAAATTCATCAGTTACGATTCTTTGAGTAGGATTCCATAACATATCATTACCATTTTCGGAAGTAGACCAAGAATCCTCAGCAAAAATAATGTTTAATCTTTCTCCTGTTTCAACATCTATTGCATATCCAGGAAAATAACTCATTCCAAAAGTACCATCATTACTTGGGTTTCCATTAATATCTAAAGAAGGACTCTGTCTTAATCCCATTTTCACTTGTCCTCCTATTGATAGTGCTGGATTATCTTGTGCTTCAACTACACAGACTTTAGACCATTTACTTTGATCATTAGTAATCACAATATCAACACAATTTGTGTTTTCTAATATTGAATAACTTTCTGTAACAGTATTATTGAATCCTGGTCCATCATTCATATATGATGCAAATGAATAAGGTGTCCAAGTCCCTCCTGTTACTTCTAAGCCATTAAAAACTGTATTAGTTTGTGGAATTACAGACTCATAAATACCATTTGGNTCTTCTGATTGATTGTAATCACTTAATTGAGCGTCATTATCATTAGTATATGAACCAGCTCTAATCCAGTTTAAACCCCAAATAAAACCATTTTCATCATCTCTATCTGCTAATCCAGAAAGCCATCTGTCATTAACATCTTCAAACTCTATACTTCCAGAAATAAATCCATTTTTATCGTTAACATTTGGATCATAACCCGGATTCTGAACTTGTTTAATTTTAAAATTTAGCCCTAAGTTTTGAACATACTTTTCTACACCAATTGATATATCATCATTTCCAGATGCAATTATTACACCCGAATCGTAATTTTCTATACTCCATTTTTTATATGAAGTTATCTGATTTACATTATTAATTTGACCAATTACTGGCTCTTCAAGTTTTATTATAAAGTTTCCTTCTGGGATTTTAACAGGATCAACAACTGTAATATCTATAGGTCCTTGGCCAGCTTTATATATTGGANTTAATGACCTATGTTCAGGGCTTAAAAGTATTTCTTCTACTGTTTCCTGAGTTAGATTTAAATCATTACCTCCATTTCCTCGACCTTCTATTCTTGAAATTTNTACTCCATCACCATATGATGCATTTATTTGAGTTCCATTTCCAGTTGGTTCTGTAAAATGTGGAATTGCAGAATAAGTTTTAATATTTCTTCTTCCTCCTATATATGGTTGATTTCTACCATCATAATCAGGGGCATTCACATCATAAGGGGAAGCGTTTTCCTCAGCCNTATTATATCCATATGCAATTGCCATAAAATAATATGTTTTGTGATTGACAAGTCTTGTATTTCCAAGCGCGAATTTATCATCAGTAATCTGAAATGAATATTGAATTCCTTCATCTACAGATCCAACAACACCAGAATTTAGTACAGAAGCCACTTCTTCAACCGGAGTGTACACTCCAAGTAATGGATCTAAATATTGGTTAATAATTCCNGTAACATTATCTTTAATATCACTTCTATAAACTAATCTAGCTAAGTCTGGATCATCTAAATCTGTAACAGAAACTGTTGCGTCTCTTAACTGATAAACTAAATATCCTTGAAATTCATAATTTGGAGAGTTTAATAAATTATTTGGTTTGGTGATATAAGGATCTTTTTCTGAATAACTTTCATTAACATTATTCCCCCCATCATTAGAAATTGTAAAAATTAATTCTTTATCTAATTCTCTTATTGTTAAGTCAGGTGCATCTGGACCATTAAGAATATTAAAATTATTATCAAACAATGCTTGAGCTTCTTTATCATATATTTTCACTAGTTGAATAGAAGCAGTTTGACCTCCAGACTTTGCCCTTGCCCAAACTACACCAGTTGTGATTTCATTAACTGCTCCTGGCAATAGAGTAAATGGCCCTGCAGATTGCAAAAATCTTCTATCTGCTGGAATATTACCTGCGGTTTGTTCTGTCCATTCCTGCCCAGGAAATTGATCATCTGATGTTCCTGGAAACATAAAATTACATTCTTGAGTGGTTGACCCCTGTCCAGAACCGTGACCATCTCCTCCAAAAGTCATTGGNACATTATCTTTCCAAATACCTCTTAAATAATTATAAATATCGGTACCATTTTCTGGATTTCCAGTTACAGTAAAATCATTATTGTAGTATACAAATTTTGACATTATAATTTGTTCTCCTATCTCATCAATTACTCCATCTCTATCATTATCAACACCATCATTTGGATCAGCTAAAGGTCCTTGAAAAAAATCAACTCCTATTGCTGGTGGATTAAAACCATATCCACTTCCTCCTTCATCTTCTGCATCTCCATTATAACAAAAACCTAGCCCAAGATTAACATCACAACCAACATAATCATCTAAATAATATCCTAAATCTGGATCAACCCATTGACCAAAATATGTGTCATTTAGTGGCAAGGTTGACCTATTGATTATCTTATAATTATAAAATGTCATATCATTAACTTCATTATCNGCAGTAAATCCAAATGCTTGAGCATGAATTTCTAACCCTAAAGGTTGTGCCTCAGTTTCAGTATGAATATTACCCTTATCATTAAANACCCACCAAAGTGTTTGATCACCATATAATNTAGCATTATCATTTGTTCCAGTGATATTATAATCTGGATAATCCCCATCATATGGTTCATACAATCCATTTCCGTTAGAATCATAAAAAGGGGCTAAAAATTCATCTTGACCTTGAGTTTGATCACCATGAGCTGGCCATTCTAAAATGGATGGTGGAATAATATAGGTTGGATCATCATTTAAAACTTTTCTATCATAATANTCTTCTACTTCAGAACGATTAATTTTAAAATGTTTATCCCATTTAGTACATTCATCAGGATCAATAGTTGCGGTGTTAATATTTAACGGACCTGGCCAAAAATCATTTCCGCCTTGTCGATAAGTCATTGCTGCAACCTTAAGTTGTCCACCAGCATCAACTCCCCCAATCCATAATGCTCCAGCAAACATAGAGTGTCTATCACCATCTTTTGGGATCTCGTACCTAGCATCATCTAAATTCCACCACATATCACCTCCTCCCATTATAGTTGTTCTAACATTATTAACATCTAAATCTGTTTGTGAATTTGATGGNTCACAACCAGCAGCAACCTTTTTGTTAACTATTGTNGTAAGACCATTAGNNTTNNTTATATTTTCTTTAGATAAAACATTAACAGATAAAAATATTAATGCTAAACTTGTTAAATTTTTAAATTTATTACTCATAAAAATATTTATTTATTTTCTTATCAATATTAATTATTTTTTAAAACGAAACACTTANTCCTGCTCTCCACATTCTTGGCAAACTATAATTTGAAGGATTATTAACTGCTAAAGAATATAAATACCTAAAAGCTTGAGGATCATTTTGAGACTCAATAGCATTTTGAGCTGCAGATGAAGTTAAATAACCATCATCTTCAGGATTTCCAGTAGCTCGATAAACACTGATGATATTCTTAGCATCAAATAAATTTTGTACTTGTAGGTATACATTTACAAATGAGCTCTTTTTATCATTCCATTTTATTTTAAATTCTTTATTAATTTTTGCATTTAATCTAAATTGCCATGGTAAACGAGATCCATTTAAACTTCCTTGTAATGTAGATCTATCATTTATTCCTGAAGCTGCTTCTTGAGTTATGTTAGACTGCTTTGAATATGGTGTTCCTGAACCTGCAGATAACATAATATTTGCTCCGGCATTTTGAAAAACTTTCGAGCCAAACCAAATCGGTCCATCGTAATCTTTTCCTTCTCCGTAACTATAATCAATTGTTGCTGAAATTGCATGTCTTTGATCATATGACAATGGTATAGTTGTTCGTAAGTTTGGTTGACCAGTATTAACTAAACTTGCACCAGAAGTAGCAGATGATCCAGTTCCATCAGCAAATTGTAAAGTGTAGTTGGCTGTTAANTGAACATTATTTGTTCTTCTTAAATCATAATTGACTGACATTCCCTTAACGGTACCAAAATCTAAATTGTCATAAGTATAATATTGAGCTGGATAAGCTGACAGCACATTGGTTATCTGAATCATATCACGTAATTCTTTGTAAAATGCGGAAATTTTTAATGCTGATCTAAGAGATAATGTTTTGGCGAAACCCAACTCATAATCTACTGTTTTTTCAGGCTTTAAATCAGGGTTATTTAATGTAGCTCCAACTCTATCAGCCATAAATAAATAATCGACTGGCTCAAGTCTATTACCTGTAGGTGGACGTTGTGTTAAAACATCATAATGTGCAAAAAATTGAGCCTCATCAGAAATCGGAAAAGAAAATGCTATTCTAGGCATAAATACTGTTTCTGGAGTATAGTCTTCAAATACTTCTGTAACATTAACCTCACCTCTTGCTGCAGCATCAGGGTCGATTAAATATGGTGCAATTTTTCCTCCTGCAGCTTCAGCTAGTANTAACGGATCAGAAATTTTTAAACCATCAGCATTGTACCATTCTCCTCCATCTCTATATCCAACTATAGNTGATGGTAAATTAACATCATCAACATAAACTACAAAATCATCTCCTATTGTACTTGGATGAGACCCTCCTTGAAGTAAATCATTTGCTTTAGATGAAGAAGCTTGGTANGCGGCATGCAATAAATATTTATCTTTTAGCACTTTTTGATTAGCATCAAATCTATCAATTCTCAATCCTACATTAAAAATTAAATCATCAATTGCAAATTTGTCTTGAATATATCCTGCTTGATATATCGGATTATATGGAGCGATACTCCTATCACTATTTTCAGCGAAAAAAGATTGTAGTGATGGTTGATCTGACAACTTATTTCCATAAATATCATGACCATAGTAATACACTAAAGAGGAACCATTGTTTAATAACTCATCTGGACTAAACATATCAAGTCTAAATGTAGATGGNTCATACGAATCAATATCAATAAACTCTATCCCATTAGGATCTAAACCTAAAGATTTTCTAAGTTCTCTGTCAAAAGTAGATTGCTCGTTTGCAATAAATAATCTTTCATAATTAACNGTATCTTGATAAATTCCATTTTCATCAAAAACAGGCTTTAAAGAATCTAAGTTAAGTTCTAATATATGTTTATTAGTTTGTTGTCTCATCAGACCCCAGAGTCCCATAGGCCCTATTCCCCAATAATAATCTTTTCTTTGCTCAAATTCAAAACCAAAAGAAACTTCGTGAGATTTAATATCTGCAGAGCCTGAAGCTTTAAAAGTTGTTTGTGTATTTTGTTGTTTTGCAGATCCATTGTACATTGATCCATGATTTCCAAATAGTGAGTATACTGAAGCCGGTAAATCTCCGTTCATTAACCCTTGTCCTTGTAAATCTGCTGCTGTTCTGATAACCCCATCATTTGGACTTCCTGCAAAACCTAACATGTATGATGATAAACCATACTCAGAAAACATTTGGTAATATGCATTAGTATAATTTTCTAATGNTGGGTTTACACCTCCAGGGGTATATGTGTAAAGAGTATCAGCAAAACCAGATAGTATTCTACCAGAATAAACAATACCAGTAGAAGAGTCTATTGCATTTCCGCCTTGATATATAGGNGATTTATATGTTCTAAATTTACCTACATAACCATAATTGAATAAATTATCTTGGTGTTTTGCGTCAACAAAAGTATATTTGTTACTGGTGTAATCTCCTTGAATTGTAAAAAATGCATTTTTAATAGTAGCAGAACTACTCTCATCATTTGTATCATCATTACCAAACTTCTGTGTAATTTTCCCAAATAGTCTGTAAGTATTTTGGCTTGACTCTCTGTTATCATCATAAGAAAACATTGATCTCCAATATGAAAAATCTCTACTTGTTCTAGAATACAAATTTGCCCCTAGAGAGAGATAAGTGTTTTTAGCTGGTTTAAAGTCTATTTTACCAGAAATATTTAGCCTCTTTTCTTGAGCGTTCATCTTTGCTTGGACGTTTTCAAAATCATCTTGATTTAAAAATTCTGACCTATTTAAAAATCCAGCCGCTGCATTTGGAGCGATTTTAAACGGATTATTCTGTAAATCATTTAGAACATCATCTTTAACTTTCCATCTTCCAATTGCTGATGGATCGGTATCATCTACTATTCTAGCAGATCCAGATAAAAAATAACCAATGATTGAATTACCTTTTGTACCGTCAGAATTTCTCTTTTTTAAAATTGGTCCNGAAACAACAAATCCTAATAGATTATAATTATATTTATCAAACAATGATGATGATTCTATTTCTAATCCTCCACCAAACTTATTTGAAGGTCCTTTTGTAGTAACTGAAATAATTCCACCAGTAGCATCTCCATATTGTGCAGGAACACCTCCAGTGATAACAGTGATTTGCTCAATTCCAGATGTTGGCACACCAAGAGCACCTCTAACCTTAATTCCATCGATATAGTATTCAGTGGCATCTGAACGAGAACCCCTTACGTTTACCCCATCTCCTTCATCTCTTTGGTAAATACCAGCTGTTGTTGCTGCGACTGAAGCTACACTCCTTGTTGGCAAAGCAACAATTTCTTCAGAAGTTTTAGTTTCACCAGATAAATTATCTTGATCTAATAGTGGTTTTTTGTATTCAATAATTTGAACTTCTCCAATTGCAATACCTTCCTGAAGTTTAACATCTTGAAAGGTAATTTTATTGGCAGAAATAATTACACCCGTTATTTCAACAGTTCCAAATCCAACAAATGTAGCTTTAATTGTATATGTTCCTGGTTCTATTGGTTTTATTGTATAATTTCCATCAAAATCTGTTGTTGTTCCCGCGGTTTGATTTCCATTTTTTTCAATAATTACATTTGCAAATGGAATCGGCTCACCGCTCATTGTGTTTGAAACAACACCTTTCAGTGTACCTGTTTGAGCAAAAGTTATTAATGAAGCAAAAAACAATGCGCATATCAAAGTTAATTTTCTGAACATAATCAATGTTATAAGTTAATTAAGTATTCTAAAAAGATTGTAAAGATATAATATTTTAGCAGCTATCAAATGTAAAAATTAATTTATTTTATATAAAATTGCATACATGAGACTAATTTATTTACTTTCTTTAATAATTACCTTTTTAGCGTCTTGTGATTCAAAAGAAAANTATATCTGTGACACTTATGTNAATATTGAAATAGACTTAAACTTACCTNAGTTTAGCGATCTTAATGTAATTGGAAANTCAATATTTNTTGATGGAGGNTGTAANGGNATNATTATTTATANATCAGNCNCAAATGANTATNAAATTTATGACAGAAATTGCAGNTTTGAACCAGCTCTTAATTGCTCTTTTGTAGATTCAATTNATGNAACAGTTGCCTATTGCAATTGTTGCCCCTCTGCATTTTTAATAGATCAAAATGGTATTCCTGTTAATAGTCCAGCCCTGCTACCTTTAAAAAGGTACAACTATACGTTAAACAATCAAGTTCTCTACATATTTAATTAATATCTATAATATTCAGGTTTATATGGCCCTTCAACATCAACACCTATATAATCTGCCTGATCTTCTCGCAAAACATCTAATTCAACACCTATTTTTTTCAAATGAAGCCTTGCTACTTTTTCATCTAAGTGTTTTGGCAACATATAAACTTGATTTTTATATTTTTTGAAGTTTTTCCATATTTCAACTTGTGCTAAAGTTTGATTAGTAAATGAATTAGACATTACAAAAGATGGATGGCCTGTGGCGCAACCTAAATTTACTAATCTTCCTTCAGCTAATAATATAATTTCATTCCCATTAATATTATACATATCTACTTGGGGCTTAATCTCAATTTTAGTATGACCCCAATTGTTATTTAACCACGAAACATCAATTTCATTATCAAAATGACCAATATTACAAACTATTGTTTTGTCTTTCATTTTTTCAAAATGTCTAGCCTGAATAATATCTTTATTTCCAGTAGTAGTTACAATAATATCTGCATCACCACATACATCGTCCATCCTCTTTACCGCAAATCCATCCATGGCTGCTTGTAAAGCACATATTGGATCAATCTCAGTAACAATTACTCTAGC